>JAGVUS010000239.1 GCA_019136175.1 Chloroflexota bacterium
AGCGGCATGCCCGGTTCCCAGCCCGCTGAAACCAGGGGGAAGATGCGCACCGCCAGGTAGACACCTGCGGAAACCATGGTTGCAGCATGAATCATGGCAGATACCGGCGTGGGACCTTCCATAGCATCCGGCAGCCAGATGTGCAACGGGAATTGGGCAGACTTTCCCACCGTTCCAATGAAAAGCAGCAAGCCAATCAACCCCGCCCATGAGAGCCCAAATACTGGCGATATCGTGGTTGCCAGGATTTCAAGAACCGAATGGTTGGCAAGGATATCCTGGTAGTTCAACGTCCCGGTCAGCGTGTACAGGGCAGCCAGACCCAGCAGCATAAATACATCACCCACCCGGGTGGTTAGAAACGCCTTGATGGCTGCCTTTTTGGCACTGTCTTTGCCATACCAGAAACCAATCAACAGGTAGGAACACAACCCCATAATTTCCCAGCCAATGTACAGCGTCAGCAGGTTGTTGCTTACCACCAGCAGGTACATGGCAAACGCAAAAAGGCTGATCAATGCAAAAAACCGGGCATACATGGGTTCAATGGATGGGACATGGCTCTTATGCCCGCCCTTTTCCTTGACCAACGCACCATGAGGCGGCAAGCCAGGACGATCGTCCACGCCCCTTTTGGCACCATAATTATGGTAACCAATGCTATAAAGGAAAATCATCAGGATGGTCCAGGCAACAAAGAAAAGGGTCACGGCGGTAAGTGGATCCACCTGGACGCCAATTTGCAACCATTGGGTAACACCAGTCGGCAGCCAGTTGATGCTGGATGTCATTGGATTTTCAGCCAGCCCCTCAGTGGTTACTGCGCGGAAGAAAATCACCATACTGCCAAGAAACGAGAGACCGGCACCAGTCAGGGCAATGGTATGGCTGACCTTGTTATTCTTATGGGTAAATAAAACAATCAGCAGAAAACCCAGCAGCGGGGGAAGAGGTAAGAGCCAGATCAAGGTTTCCATAAGTATCTCCCGCCTTATCCTTTCAGCAGATCCATCTCACCGGCGACGGATGTGTTCCTTCTCCGGTAAGCTGATATGATCAACGCCAGACCCACCGCAGTTTCAGCCGCAGCCACAATAAAGACAATTGCCAAAAAGACCATCCCATTCAATGGGGTTTGTGATGGGTTCAACTGGGTGTAATAATGCCAGAACGCCGCCAGGTTAATGTTGACGGCATTCAACATTAATTCAATGCCAATCAGAATGCCAATGGCGCTTTTCTTGGTGAGAACCACGAACAATCCGATGCAAAAGAGACCAGCCGCCAGGATCAGGTACCACGAAAGTGGGATCATGATTTCCCTCCTTTGCGATCCACGGCAATGTAGATTGCCGCCACCATGACTGCCAGCAGCAAGACCGAGGACACTTCAAACGGAATCAGGTAGGCAGCAGGATCCACCAGGGCTTCACCCAGGTCGCTGATCGGTTCCTTGAATTCCATCAATTCCACAAGGGGGGTATGGGCTGCCCCCCACGGTTGGATGGAAATGACAATGGCAGCAAAGAGCAAGGCAATCACAACAGCCACAACCCACCAGTTCTTGTGGACAAGTGATTCACCCGCATCCACCATCGACCGGCGGGTAAGCATAACACCAAACAAAATCAGGATGGCGATGGCTCCAATATACACCAGAACCTGGACAACAGAAAAGAAATTTGCCTGGAGAAGCGCAAATAGGACCGCCACACCCATCAGGGTTAACACCAGCCATAAGACGGTATGCATCATGCGCCGGCTCGTGGCAATCATCAATGCCCCTCCCAATGTAACAGCGGCAACAATCAGAAAAATGATTTGCATCGCGGTCATAATGAACCCTCCGACTCAGCGGTTGAGGTGACAGGTTCTTCCAGCCGAGCCACCGGTCGGTTCCGGGAACCCACCTCGCGAATTTTCCGGCGCTTGAAATACCGCACCAGTAATTGTTGGGTCAGGTAGATCAGGATTAAGTTCAAAACAATATTCACCGGGACGGAAATCCAGGGGGACAGCGGCTGCATGGCTTTGACCGCCAAAGCAGTTACAGCGATGAGGATCAAGGACAAGGGCGTCAACAACTTCCAGTTGACGTCCATCATCTGGTCAATCCGGAACCGGGGCAGGGAGCCGCGCATCAGGATGGCAATAAAGTACACAATGGTGGTTTTCAACATTAAGTAGATGAAGCCCAGCAATGGATACTGTTCCGCACCCGGACCCCGCCATCCGCCCAGGAACAGGGTGGTAAAAATCAAGGCGACCGTAAACGCATGGACAAACTCTGCCACAAAGAACATCCCAAATTTCAAACCGGAATATTCGATATTGAAGCCAGCCACCAGCTCGGATTCAGCTTCCACCAGGTCAAACGGAGCGCGCCCCACTTCAGCAATCTGGGTCACGAAAAAAATCAATGCTGCCAGTGGGGAAATAAAAATGAACCAGATATTCTGCTGTTTGACAATCTCATTCATGCTGAGACTGCCCGCCAGCATTACAGGCACCAGCAGGGAAACTACCATTGGCACTTCATAGGAGATCAACTGTGCCACAGCGCGGAAGGCACCCAGCAGGGCATACTTGTTGTTGGACCCCCAGCCTGCCATAATGATTCCCAACTCTCCCAAGGCACCAACAGCAACAAAGTACAACAAGCCCACGCTCAGGTCCACGCCATACATGGTCATGGAAAGCGGGATGACAGACCAGACCATCAGAACGGCTGCAACCGATAGGATGGGCGCCAGGTTATATGGAATCAGGTCCACTCCTACGGGAGTGATATGTTCCTTGATAAAAATTTTCAGCATGTCCGCAAAGGACTGGAAAATACCCCAAGGACCCAGCCGGTTGGGACCATAACGATCCTGGACGCGCCCAAGCAATTTGCGTTCGCCCCAGATGAGGATGGTGACGAACAACATGGCACCGGTAGCCAGGATTGCCCCGCCAATGGTAAAGCTGATCACCTGTACCCATGCCGGTGGAAGTCCCCAACCAGCAAGGACTCCATTCAGCCACTGGGTCAGGAAAACAACCGGATCACGAAAAAAGCTCATAGGACCTCCCTACCACCCGGAGATTGTTTTTTTAAACCCATTCCAACGCCCCCTTGCGCCAGGCATAAATCAGTCCCCCCAGTAAAATGGCAATAAACAGGATCGCTTCCAGGACGGCAAATAACCCGACCTTATTAAAAGCGACTGCCCAGGGATATAGGAACACTGTTTCCACATCAAATGCCAGGAAGATCAACCCAAAGACATAATACTGCACCTTGAATTGAACCCATGCCTCCCCAACGGTTTCCATACCGCACTCGTAGGTACTGGTCTTGATGGGATCGGGTTTCTTGGGAGAGAGAACCGCGGCAAGAAAAATCGCCACGCCTGGCAAAAATAAAGCAATACCTGTGAAGATGGCAATATACAGCCAATCACTCAGCATTTATTCACCTCGGCAGACATGGGAGTCCCGCGGGGTGCTTCTCCAACACCCGTAGGGCTAATCTATTCTATCAATAGTTGGATTTTATGTAAAGAAAAATGGTGCAATCCTATCCTCTTTCTCCCTGAACAACACAAAAAAAGGCGGCTGGGGGAAACAGCCGCCTGGAGATGGATCTGGATTGGGATTGCGGGTCAGCCGATGTAGACTTCAACCCGTTCCCCATCCTCCTCATCTACGAGAATATGAATGGGTTCGTTGTTGTTCAAGGATTCCAGGATGCCATCCACATCCTCTCCCCTGACTTTCCCACCCATGGGAATCCGGTTTCCAAATGTCTTAAAAAACCAGGACCCGGCACCCAGGGGAAGGGGCAGATCAATTTGGATGTGTTGAGGTTTCTCACCCGGTTTCTGCTGGACACGGACATGCAGCCAGCGGGTGTTCCAGAACAGGAGAATGCCCAGCACTCCCAGCAGAAACGGAATCCAAGCAAGGAAGAATCCCCAGCCAAAACCATCCGCCTTCCAGCCCATGTAAATCCAGCTTGCGCCCAGCACGGTCGTTAGAATGGCAAGAAATAGAGGAAGATGGCGCCAACGCTCCCATCTCTTTAACCTTGCCTGGTCAAAAACCGGATCGGGACCCGGCAATACATCCATCTCATCCACAACCGCAGGGTCGGCATCAGCTTTGGGAGGAAATTCAGTTTGACCAGGAACTTCCATATCGTCAGGTTGTACGCCTTCCTCCAATTGACCAAATTGGTCCTGGTCCAGGCATTCCCCATCCGATTGCCTCGCCGCGGCATCCAGATCCCGAAGCAGCGAATCAGCTTCATCCAGGGTAAATTCGCCTGCTTCCACTTTTTTTAATATTTTCAGCCGTTCACTCTGAAGGTCCATTCCCGCTCCTTAACTCTGATCGCCCAAATTTTCCAGTGCACGCAGCAACCGGTCTGCTTCCTCGGCAGTAATTTTCTTCTCCGCAAGCATCTGCAGGATTAACCTGCGTTCATCATCGGAAACGCGGCTGGGTGGTTTCACAGGCACCCCATTAAATACTCCTCCCATCCCCGACCAGCCATGTTTTCGCTGTTCAATCCGTTTCATGGTTTCCTGGACTCGCTGCTCCGCCCGCCTGGCTGCCTCTTCCGCCTTTCGGGCTGCTCTTTCAGATGCCGCAGCAATCCGGCGATTGGTTTCATCAGTCGCCCGTTCCCAGGCGCGCACCCGCTGCTGCGCCCGCTGCCAGCGTTCCTCCTGCCGGTCAAAGCCCCGCTGCCAGCGCTCATCTGTCCGCAACTGGTCCATAACAATCACTTCATCCCCGGCTTTTGCCTGGATCAGCGCGTTTCCATTCCCAATGGTGCGAACATCCTGGTGATTCTCAATGATCTGTCTTTCACCCCCCCAACGATACACGATTTCGCCCCGTCCAGCGGTCAGATCAAGTTTGACATTACAAGATGCGGGCAAGCCAATGGTAACATCAGCCCCAGCACGTAGATCCACCATCCCCTCAAAGCCATCCGCCAGGGAAATTGTAACATCCCCTCCTGCCCGGATGGAGACATCTCCGTGGTGGGTGATCAGGTCCACATCCCCGCCAACACCATCCACCGCCAATACACCCGATAATTCCACGCCAAGGAAATCACCGCCGATATGCCGGATTTTTGCTTCCCCCGCTACCTGGCGGATTTCGCAATCACCGCCCACGGCTTCAATGGAAATCCGCCCCAACCTTTGCCCCGTCAAATCTCCACCCACCTGTCCGATCTGGACGGAAGATTGGATGTCCCGCAAGTCACAATCCCCGGAGACGGTGCTGACGACCACCGGCATGGTGTCCGGTATTGTCACGATCACATCATCCCGGCAGAGCACATCCACCAGTTCCCCCTCCAGCCGGACGACGAGGTCACGCGGTTCATCCACCGATAATTTCACCTGGGATTGATTTGACCCGCTGAGGAACAGATCCCCGTTGACCACCAATCGAAGCGTTTGATTTTGATTGACAGGATACACCTGGGTTGCCATGGGCACCTCCATTCTTGTGATATATTCATTTTATACCATTCCTTAATTTTGTCAAGCATTAAATTCAATATTTCTAAATATTAGTTCATTATTCTAAACATTAATATATTTTAATAATTATTTTACCCTCCCCCCCTGGAATTTACGACAATCGTCCGGGATTGGACGAAACCTGACACTAACCACACCATGGATTCGGTGCTACACTGTTTCCATACAAAACCAAATCAGGAGGAAAACAATGTCTATTCACCCACCAGAGCCATTCCGAATTAAGATGGTGGAACCCATTCGCTTGATCTCTGCCGAAGAACGCGCTGACGCGCTGAAAAAGGCGGGGTATAACGTCTTTGCGTTGCCTGCCGAGGATGTGTTTATTGACCTGTTGACAGATTCCGGTACCGGATCCATGAGCCAAAATCAGTGGGCTGCCATGATGACGGGGGATGAATCCTACGCCGGTGCCAGGTCCTATTTTCGCCTGGCGGATGCCATGAAACAGATCTTCGGATTTGAATATTTTGTTCCCACTCATCAGGGACGGGCTGCTGAAAACATCCTGACCGGCTTGTTGGTTAAACCCGGTCTGTCCATTCCCTCCAACATGCATTTTGATACCACGGAAGGCAATATTCGCGCCCGCGGCGGCAGACCCGTCAACCTGGTGGCGGACATTGCCTTTGACCCCACCGCCCAGCACCCATTTAAAGGCAATATGGACATCAACAAGCTGCGCAAATTCATCCGTGAGGTGGGCGCAGAAAACATCCCCTTCGGATCCATCACAATCACCAACAATGCCGGTGGCGGTCAACCGGTTTCCCTGGAAAATATCCGCGCTGTCTCAGCAGTGTACCGCGAGCATAAGATTCCTTTCTTCATTGATGCCTGCCGGTTTGCAGAAAACTCCTATTTTATCAAGTTGCGCGAACCGGGATATGAAAACAAATCGGTGGCAGAAATTGCCAGGGAGATTTTCAGCCTGGCGGATGGGGCATGGATGAGCGCAAAGAAAGATGCCCTTGTCAACATGGGCGGCTTCCTTGCCGTTCGGGACCCGGAGCTTTACCAGCAGATTTGCAATGAACTGATCATGCGGGAGGGGTTTGTAACATATGGCGGGCTTTCCGGGCGAGACCTGGATGCACTTGCCGTGGGTTTGTGGGAAGGCATGGATGAAGCCTACCTTGCCTATCGACTTGGTCAAACTGCCTACCTGATGGAGGGCTTACATGCCGTGGGAGTCCCCACCATTGAGCCGGCAGGCGGACACGCAGTGTATGTGGATTCCGGGCGGCTTCTGCCGCACATTCCCCACGGGGAATTTCCCGGTCAGGCACTATCTGCTGCCCTGTACCTGGAAGGTGGAATCCGCGGCGTGGAAATCGGCTCGGTGATGTTTGCCTATCCTGATCCGGATAGCGGTGAAATGATCTATCCCAAACTGGAACTTGTCCGGCTGGCAATCCCGCGTCGCATGTACACCCAGAGCCACATGGATTATGTTATTGAGACGCTTGGCAGCCTGGCTAAGAAGGCAACCGCCTTGCGCGGCTACCGCATCACGTATGCAGCCAGGTTCATGCGTCACTTTACAGCCCGGTTTGAACCGTTGTAAAATGGATGTACTGTAGAAAGGAGTAAATCCATGAAGAAACGAATATTGGTTTCCCTGGTTCTCCTCCTGCTGGTTGGAATGGCTCTGGCAGGCTGCAACCAGGGGCGCGCCCTGACCGGGGATGAGCAGACAGAGGTGCTTTCCTACACGGAACCCATTGCAGACGGCATGTTTTCCGGGCTGAACGCCAACAACTATGCCGAGTTCAGCAAGGACTTCGGTGAAACCATGCTTGTTGGTCTTGATGAAGCAGCATTCGCTGATACCAAGGCGATGCTGGATTCCAAGCTTGGTGCCTACCAGTCGCGCGAGGTCACCGGGGTGGCTGAAATACAAGAGAACATCCTGGTCATCTATAAGGCAGTATTTGAAACGGCTCCCGAAGTGACCATCCGGCTGTCCATCTCGGCTGCTGAACCACACCAGGTAACCGGGCTCTGGTTCGATTCCCCCGAGCTGCGGAAATAATCATCCAGAATTCTATGCAACGAAAAACGGGCGGGAATTACCCCGCCCGTTTGGTTTATTCCAGGTCTTTGGCTTCCTCCCACCAGACGTCCATTTCTTCAAGGGACATCTGCAGGAGCGGCTTGCCGGTTTGGCGGGAGCGCTTCTCAATATAGGAAAAACGGTTGCGGAACCGCTGATTCGTCTCCCGCAATGCGCTCTCAGCATCCACTCCGTGCCAGCGAACCAGGTTGACCACGGCAAATAAAAGGTCCCCCAGTTCTTTTTCCCGTTCAACGGAATCACCAGCCATGTCCACCTCCCCCAGTTCCTCCAGGATTTTTCGGCGGACAGGCTCAATATCCTGCCAGTCAAATCCCACCCGGGCTGCCCGCTCCTGAATTTCCTGTGCCTGGGTGAGGGCAGGTAATGCAACCGGTACACCATCCAGCATTCCCTTTTCCGGCTCGCCATTGACAGCCCGTTCTTCGGCTTTCAGGCGTTCCCAGTTAACCAGGACTCCCCCCTCATCATGAACAACCACATCACCAAATACATGCGGATGGCGGCGGATAATTTTATCGTGGATCCCCCGCAGGATATCTGTCATCCGAAACGTACCTGTTTCAGACCCAATCTGGGCATGTAAAACAATCTGCAGCAACAAGTCACCTAATTCTTCAGCCATCTTTCCGGGGTCTTCCGCATCCAGGGCAGTTAATGCTTCGTAAGTTTCTTCAAGCAGGTATGGGCGCAGGGAACCATGGGTTTGTTTGCGATCCCATGGACACCCATCCGGAGCGCGCAAATGGGCAATGACCTCCTGGAATAGCTCAAAAGAACTCCCCTCAGGTAATGCATGGACAAGGAGTGTGCCGTGTCTGGAGCCAGCCACATCAGCAATATTTTTTAATGATAAGGATTGACGATCCGATTCACCAATCCACTCCACCGGATGATCGGGTGGATACACCCCACCCAGCATATCCCTCAAGGACGCCAACTGGCAAGGATCAACATTTGGAATGATCGCCGGGGCATCGGGCGGGAATGGGGGGGTATGCATCTCCAGCACTCGATCCGCTTGGACAATCATCAGCCGGTCAGGAAAATTTTCACCAAAAATTGCGTTTATATCCAACATGTGATTCTCTCCTGGCATCAATGGAAAGACTGTCAGCCGCCTCATCGCCTGGAAGGCTGGTGTATCACTTGCATCCAGGCACCTGACTGCCGACAGTCTTTCATTATGATTTCAAATATCCCTGGAGATGGATGCCCATCCCTGGAATGATGATCCAATGCCGCCGTGGGCGGCAACCCACTCTACCGCTTGGTATAGGTGGGGGCTTTGCGGGCGCGCTTGAGACCGGGTTTCTTCCGTTCCTTCACGCGGGCATCCCGGGTCAGCAAGCCGTATTTGCGCAGCAGTGGAGTATTTTCAGGATTGAGCAGGACAAATGCCCGTGCCAGGCCAAGTTTGATGGCATCCGTTTGACCGGTGTTGCCACCGCCATAGACGGTCACGGTTACATCATATGTCTTGCGATCCTGCCCCGTGGCAGTGAAAGCCTGGAGAATGCTCTCCAAGTCACCAATCCGGGTGAAGTATTCCTCTGCCGGGCGGTCGTTGACCAGGAACACTCCTGTGCCACTCATCAACCGCACGCGCGCCGAGCTTTCCTTGCGACGCCCAACACCTTCGTAATATTGCACCGACATGATTCCTAGCTCCTTTTACGCAACCAGTTTCGGATTCTGAGCCTGGTGAACGTGTTCACTTTCAGCATAAACGCGCAACCGCTTGATCAATTTGCGACCAATTTTGTTATGCGGCAGCATTCCCCAAACAGCAGCCCGAATTACGCGATCGGGGCGGTTGTTCAACTGCTCCCGCATACCAACGGTCTTCAGTCCGCCCGGGTAATTCGAGTGCTTGTGATAGGACTTGGTGTCCAGCCGCTTTTGAGCAACAGCCAGGTGGCGGGCATTGATCACAACAACGTTCTGTCCCATATCCACACCGGGCGTATAGGCTGGATTATTCTTGCCCATCAGCAGGTAGGCAATTTTCGCAGCCAGGCGACCTAAATTTTGATCCTTCGCATCGAGCAGGATCCATTCACCTTGCGGTTTTCCTTTGATTACATACGTCTTGTCCACTGTCATCTTCTCCACGAGACAAGGTCTCTCACCTTTTTCATAATTCCTGCCGGTTCAACGGATATTGGACTTCCATCAGCACCAGTCCCTGCGGAGGAGCCAGCCCGGGCAGTTGCGGTTCAGCCCGCTCCACGCCCTTCTGCAACCTCTCCAGGGACCATTGTCCAAGAGCAGCCATCACCTGAAGGTAAACCATTCGCCGCACCATGTGGTAGAGGAAGGCGTTGGCAGTCACTTCAAACCGCCAGCCCCCTTCCTCTGCCAGCCACTCCGCTCGGAATACCTGGCGGGTGGTGCTGCCGCCCGCTTTGGGCGGTCTGCCAAATGCAGCAAAATCGTGTGCACCAACCAGCAACTGCGCAGCTGCATGCAACCGGTCCACCTCCACTTCCGGATATATCCGCCAGGCATACCGCTCCTTAAGCGGCTGCCGGATGGGATCGACCAGGATGTGGTAATGATATGTCCGGCGGACGGCATCGTACCGTGGATGGAATCCATCCAAAGTTATCTGCACGTTCCGCACCGCCACATCCTCTGGAAGGTTGGCGTTCATCGCCTGCAGGAGGGCATTGGTCGAGTGGTTCCACTCAAGATCCACTGCAATCACCTGCCCGGCTGCATGAACACCGGCATCCGTCCGTCCAGCGGAGAGAATGGATCCGCCCAGCCAGCCAAGCTGACGAAGCGCTTTTTCCACCTCACCCTGAACCGTCCGATCACCTTCCTGGCGTTGAAAGCCCTGGAAGCCTGTACCGTCGTAGGCAAGAATAATCTGGTAACGTTCCATACCCCAGTTGGGGGTCTTGCAAATGTTGAGTTTTACTCAACCAGTTCCAAAAGGACCATTTCAGCAGAATCACCCTGCCGCAGTCCCAGCTTGGAAATTCTCGTATAGCCGCCATTGCGATTGGCATAGCGCGGGGCAATATCATCAAACAATTTTTTCACAAGATCAGTGTCGCCCAGGCGGGCAGCCGCAAGTCGGCGGGCATTGACTTTCTCAATATCACTGCCCTTGGCGCTGTTGCGAGCCAAAGTGATGAGCCGTTCGGCATCACCACGAATTGCCAGCGCACGAGTCTTGGTTGTTTGAATGCGTTCATGCTCAAAAAGCTGTTTGATCAGCGTTCGGCGCATGCCCGCGCGGCGGTCTTTTCCTCCACCAGTTTGAAATCCAGCTACCTGATGCCGCATAGTCTCTTACTCCGATTCCTTATCATCTGGCAGGAAACCCTTTTCCTGCATTTTCTGGCGCAGCTCGTCCAGACTCTTTTCGCCAAAATTCCGAATGGACATGACTGCCTCATCACCCTTCTCCAGCAGTTCCAGAACATCACCCACCGTGGTGATTCCAGTCCGCTTGAGGGAGTTGAACACCCGCACTGATAGGTCCAGGTTTTCAATGGGGGTTTCCGCAGCTTCACTCGTCAACCGGCTGCCTGTTGTTTCCTTTTCCACGCTCAACATCAACGTTTCTTCGCTGATGCCGGAAATATAGCGCAGATGATCCATCATGATCTTGGAAGCCACACCCAATGCCTTTTCAGGCGTAATGGTGCCATCCGTCCAGATTTCCAGCACAAGCTTGTCATAGTTGGTGCTTTGCCCCACGCGGGCATTTTGGACATCATAATTGACACGCTTGACGGGATTGAAAATGGCATCCACCGGCAGATCACCAATTGGAAGTTTGCCGCTTCGGTCGGTTGCCGGAGAATAACCACGGCCGCGTTCCACGGTCATGTCTATCTCCAGCTGAGCCCGGCTGTCATTCACCTGGAACAGGTACAAATCCGGATTGATGATTTCCACTTCCGCCGGAACCTGGATATCGCCCGCGGTGACGGTGGATTCACCTCGCACTTCCAGGTGCAGGTAGGCAGCATCCACATCATGAAGAATCATCCGCAGCTGCTTGATCTGCAGCATGACCTGGATGACATCTTCCCGCACACCAGAGATATCGCTGAACTCATGCAGCACATCCTTGATGCGGATGGACGTAACAGCTGCCCCCTCCAGGGAGGAAAGCAGCACCCGGCGCAGGGTATTTCCCAGCGTAACGCCGTACCCCTGTTCCAGCGGGCTGATGATGAATCTTCCGTAGTTGCGGGCTTCTGCCTCCCGCTCCACTTTCGGTGTAACCATGTTACTTAAGGCACACATGTTTCACCCCTTTCCATTGCAGGTGAGTCGTTGCACTGAACAATCATTGTTACCGTGAATAGTATTCAACGATTAACTGTTCGCTCAGGTTGCCATCAATCTCAGCGCGTTCCGGCTTTCGCAGAATTCGACCGCTCATGGTCTTGAGATCCCGCTCAATCCAGGGGGCGCAGAGGCGTTTTTCCGCATAATCCGGCAGTTCTTTGAAGAAAGGCAGCTTGCGCGAGCTTTCTTCAACTGCCACAACATCACCCGGTCGAACCAGCATGGAAGGGATATCCGCCCGGCTGCCATTGAGGTTGAAGTGACCGTGGGTAACCAATTGGCGAGCCTGGGCGCGGCTGTCTGCAAGACCCATGCGATAGACCACGTTGTCCATCCGCATTTCCAAGGTCTGGAGCAGGTTCAAACCGGTCAAACCGGTTGTCCGCCGGGCAACACCAAAGTAGCGGCGGAACTGCCGTTCCAGGATGCCATACACGCGGCGGGCTTTTTGCTTGGCGCGCAACTGCTTGCCATAAACGGATTCTCGTTCCTGGCGTGCCTGGATGCGTCCGTGCTCACCCGGGGCAAATGACCGCTTGTCAAACGAACACTTCTCGCTGAAGCAGCGGCTGCCCTTCAAAAATAATTTTTCACCTTCTCGCCGGCAGAGTTTGCATGCCGGACCTGTATACTTCGCCATAACTTCCCTCTCTTTATGAAATTACACGCGGCGTTTCTTGGGGGGCCGGCAACCGTTATGCGGAACCGGCGTGATATCGGCAATTGAGCGCACTTTGATGCCTGCCGCCTGCACAGCTCGAATGGCATTTTCCCGCCCGGGTCCAGGACCTTTGATGATCATATCCACTTCCTGGATTCCCATGGCGGTTGCACTTTTCATCGCCTGCTCTGCTGCCAGACGGGCGGCAAAGGGCGTGCTTTTGCGGGAACCCTTGAAGCCAGCCGAGCCAGCGCTCGCCCAGCAGACAGTGTTCCCCTGGAGATCCGTAACTGTGACGATCGTGTTATTAAAGGAAGCGTAAATATGCACCTGTGCAGATGACAGGGTTCGCTTTACCTTGCGGGCTGTTGCTGTGCGCCGCGCCGAACGTACGTTTTGAGCCATATTCCCTCACAAATCTTTCTGTATTTATCGAAATGGCGTTTCGCTTGATCCTGGTAGCAGAGTCCCGGTTGGGCAGCCGCGGGGAGGGAAGGTTCCCCTTTCCCAACCGGTTCTCCGGCATCAGGATTATTTCTTGGTTGCTCCACGGCGGCGACCACGACCAGCCACAGTCTTCTTGGGGCCTTTCCGGGTGCGGGCGTTCGTCCGGGTTCGCTGACCGCGCGCCGGAAGATTCCGGCGGTGGCGTAGACCCCGATAGCAGCCAATTTCAATCAACCGCTTGATATTCATCTGAACTTCGCGGCGCAGGTCTCCCTCAACCTTGTAGTTCTTGGCGATGAATTCACGCAGAGCATTCACATCGGTTTCAGATAAATCCTTTACGCGGGTTGCCGGATTGACGCGGGTCGCAGCGATAATATCGCGCGAGCGGGTCGTACCAATTCCGAACAGGTACGTTAAGGCTACATCAATGCGCTTATTGCGCGGCAGATCAATACCTTCAATTCTTGCCATCGTATTCTACCCTTGTCGCTGCTTGTGTTTTGGATTCTCGCAGATCACGTACAGTCTGCCCGACCGTTTGACGATTTTGCACTTTGCGCAGCGCTTTCCAATAGATGATGATACTTTCATTCCTGCTCTACTCCTTCGTTGACTGTAATCTGACAGCCAAAGTTGTAATTATACACATACTTTCTTGATTCGTCCAGAAAATTTCAAAGTTCTCACGGTAACGTCAAAATGACGGGACCATTTTCAGTAACGGCTACAGTATGCTCAAAATGAGCAGTCAGGGAACCATCCAGCGAACAAACCGTCCATTGATCCGGCATAATCCGGGTTCGGTAGGTTCCCACCAGGAGCATCGGTTCCAGGGCGATTGTCATACCTGCCCGAAGCAACATACCCCGCCCCGGCACCCCGTAATTGGGAAGCTGGGGTCCTTCGTGCATCATGCGTCCCACACCATGCCCGGTATATTCCCGCACCACCTGAAAGCCGTAGCCCTCTGCGCACGCCTGGATTGCTGCGGAAACATCACCAATCCGGTTACCGGCAACCATTTTCTCAATCCCTGCCTGCAGGGATTTTTCGGTCGCCTCCAACAGTTTACTGGCTTCCTCCGAGATTGACCCAACCCCAAATGTGATTGCCGAATCCGCCACCCATCCCTGGTATACATTACCGCAGTCTACGGTCACGATATCGCCGTCCCGCAGCTTGCGTTTGCCAGGAATGCCATGCACCAGTTCTTCATTAATACTGACACAGGTGCTCGCCGGATAGGGATAGGGTCCCGGGTAGTTTTTGAAGGGTGAAACCACACCGTGCCTGGCAAGCACTTCCTCGGCAGCAGCATTGACATCCGCCGTGGTTGCGCCCACATGAGCTGCAGATTTTGCCGCGGCCAGTGCTTCGGCATTAATCCGTCCGGCTGCGCGCATGATCTCCAGTTCCTGCGGGGTTTTAATGGTTATCTGACGGTCCCAGGACATAATTTACGCCTGACCTTTCAGAATGGCAGCAAGCAATTGCCCGGTGACCTCGTCAATGGATTGTTGTCCATCAATCTCCGCCAGCAAGCCGCGCTGCCGGTAGTAATCGATTAGCGGGGCGGTCTGTTCCATGTAAACATCAATCCGGCGGCTTACTGTTTCCGGTTTGTCGTCATCCCGTTGGTACAGTTCCGAGCCATCCACATCGCAGATGCCAGGCTGCACGGGCGGATTGAAGGTGGTGTGATAAATATGCCCTTCCGCCCGACAGGTCCACCGTCCACTAAGTCGTTCCACCAGGATGGGAGCCGGTACGGAAATGTACGGCACGCAATCCACGGAAGAATCCGTTTCCGATAACATGGCTGCCAGTGCATCTGCCTGCTTGGGAGTACGGGGAAAACCGTCCAGCAAAGCGCCTTCAGCACAGTCCGGTCGCTGTAATCGTTCCCGAATCATTGCGATGGTTACATCATCTGGCACCAGTTCGCCGCGATTCATATAGCCCTGCGCAAGTTGACCCAATTCAGTCTGCGCTTTTAAATTCTCACGAAAAATATCTCCGGAAGAAATATGCGCCAGCCCCAGTTTTTCCGAGATAATCTCGGCTTGGGTACCCTTTCCCGCACCAGGCGGACCAAGCAGGACAATGTATCGCGCCATCTTATCCTCGAATCAGGCTGTCATCATAACCATGGAGCTTCAGTTCGGCTTCGATGATGTTGAAGGTATCCTTGACAACACCCACCACGATCAGAAGTCCAGCGGCAGAGATGAGGAACAAACCAGCCTGGCGGGCTGCTGCAGGCAGCAACAGATTCAACAGGAATGGCAGAACAGCCACCGTGCCAAGGAAAACAGCACCGGGGAGCGTAATCCGCCGCTGCACCTTGGTCAGGTATTTCTGGGTGGGTTCACCGGGTTGCACATTTCCAAGCTGGGCGCCCTGTTTCTTGAGGTTGTCGCCATAATTCTGTTGTTGGAAGAGAACGTCCGTATAGAAGAATGTAAAGGCAACCACCATCAGGAAGTACATCAAAGTGTACCAACCGTTATTTCCGTTAAACAGGTTATACACACCCGTGTTGAAATTTGCCCACCATTCCGTTTTGGCGTTCATAAAGAACTGGGCGACGATAGCCGGGAAGGTGAGAATAGACTGGGCAAAAATCAGCGGAATCATGCCTGCCATGTTGACCATCAAGGGCAGCGTAGTGCGGACGGGCATTGACATGCGACCACCCATGCGGCGACCCGGGAAGAAGACCGGCACATTACGGCGACCCTGGGTAACGAAGACAATCGCAAAGATGATCACTGCCAGCAGCGCAAGGATGATGAAGATCAACCACCAGTATTGCTGATCGCTGAGCAGGCTGCTCAGGTTGGCTGGAATTCGAGCGACAATCCCCGCAAAGATGATCAAAGAAAGACCCTGGTTGGGGATGCCAAATTCCGAGATCAATTGTCCAAGCCAGATGCCAAACATGGTCCCTGCCAGCATGCTGACCAGGGTGGTCAGGGTAGGCAGCAGGGAAGCACCGCCAAAGCCATAGGTATAGGTCAGAACCGATTGACCCGTTTGAGCTGCCATGGAATTAAAGATATTGATTTGACCAATGGCAGAGAGTAATCCCATCGGAACAGTCAGGATAATTGTCCAGCGTTCCATCCATTTCTGACCTTCACGCGGATTTTCCTTCAGTTTTCGCTCCAATGCCGGGATAATCGGCGTGAGGAGCTGAATGATAATCTGAGCGGTAATGTAGGGATAAACACCCATCGCCAGAATGGAGAAATTCGACATGGTTCCGCCCGAGAGCAGATCCAGCATATTAAACAGGGTTCCTGCTGCCCCAGGGTTGGCAAAAATACTGCGAATAACATCGCGGTCAATGCCCGGAACCGGGACATTGGCAGCCAGGCGGAAAATCACCAGCAGCAGCAATGTGACCAACAGTTTTTTACGAATATCCTGCGACGTCCATAAGTAGCGCCATGCAGATCGTTTCATGCCTGGGTCTCCTTAATTGGTTTGCCGTTTAGGCAATCAATTCCACAGAACCGCCAGCCGCCTCAATCTTTTCCTTGGCGCTTTTGGTAACACGGTGCACACGCACCTTGAGGGCAACCTTCACCTCGCCGCGTCCCATGACTACAACCGGGTTGGCAGGCTTGGCAATCATGCGTTCCTCCACCAGGATAGCCGGGGTGATTTCCGATCCGGCTTCAAAGCGGGAAAGCTGATCCAGGTTAATCTCATTGTATTCCACACGATTCACCGGGGTGAAACCTTCACCACGGATGAACGGCAGGCGGCGATAGAAAGGAAGGTTACCGCCCTGGCGATAGAGATTACCGCCAGACCCGGTTCGGGACGACTGTCCCTTGGTACCGCGGCCGGCAGTTTTCCCCTGCCCGGCAGAAATACCAATTCCCTTTCGCTTGCGATTTTTCTTCGCTCCCTCATTGGGCATTAAGTCATGAATTTTCATCAGTCCACCTGCTCTTCAACAGTCACCAAATGGTTGACTTTGCGCAGCATGCCCTGCAGTGCCGGTGAATCCACCTGCACAACCGTTTGATGCAGCTTGCGCAAACCCAACGCCCGCAGCGTCGCCTTGTGTTCCACCGAATAGCCGATGGCACTGTGGACGAGCGTGATGCGGAGTTTCTTGGGGGTCTGGTTGGTATCAGTCATTTTTCCTCCGCTCCCAGAAGGGCAGCATCTCACGGGATGATTTCCCCCGCAAGGCTGCTTCTTCTTCGGGCGATTTCAGTTGCTCGAGCGCTGCAAATGTGGCTTTCACCACGTTGAGCGCATTGGAGCCGCCCAGACATTTGGTTAAGATATCCCGCACTCCGGCAGCTTCCAGCACGGCGCGCACGCCGCCAGCTGCGATAACACCAGTTCCCTGGGATGCCGGTTTGAGAAGCACAACTGCGCCACCCACTTTGCCGGTCACCTCGTGGGGAATGGTGGTGCCCATGATGGCAACTTTACGCATATTGCGGTGCGCCTGCTCGGTCGCCTTGCGCATGGCATCGGGCACGGCGTTGGCTTTCCCAATCCCAATCCCAACTCTGCCATTATTGTCACCTGCCACCAGCGTGACACGGAACTGGAAGCGGCGACCGCCCTTGACCACCTTGGCGACACGCGCAATTTCAATCACGCGTTCGTCAAATACTGGTTCCAATGGTTGATATTCTGTATCCATGATCAGGTATCCTCCTTAGAAGTCCAGCCCGGCTTCACGAGCTGCGTCTGCCAGAGCTTTGACACGACCGATGTACTTGAACCCGCCGCGATCAAAGACCACCTGGGTGATCCCTTTGCTCTTGGCGCGTTCCGCCACCAGCCGTCCAACTTCGCGGGCTTGTTCCGTCTTTTTCATTCCGGATACCTTCTCGCGCAGTTCGTGATCCACCGACGAGGCAGATGCCAGGGTGATGCCCTGTTCGTCATCAATCACCTGGGCGTAAATCTCTGCCAGACTGCGGAACACATTCAAGCGGGGGCGTGCCGAAGTACCGTTTACATACTTGCGCACATGCTTGTGTCGACGAATTCTTGCTTCAGAACGATTTAACTTGGACATTCGCTCTCACCTTACTTCTTTCCGGTTTTGCCTTTACCGGCTTTGCCAGCTTTGCGGCGAATCTTTTCACCCAGATAATGAATGCCTTTGCCCTTGTATGGCTCGGGCGGGCGGATCTTGCGGATGTCTGCGGTCAATTGACCCAGGACTTCCACGTTATAACCGCTGATTTTTACCTGGCGGGTTTTCGTGTCCACTTCAAAGCTGATCCCTTCGGGGGGGTCAATCCTGACAGGATGCGAAAAGCCCAGATATAACACCAATGTTGGGCCATCCATTTCTGCGCGGTACCCAACCCCGTCAATCTCCAGAATTTTGGAAAAACCAGTGCTGACACCAGTCACCATGTTCTGCAGAACCGCCCGGGTGGTTCCATGCAGGGCTCGCACAGAGGGGGCATCGGAGCTGCGCTGGACATTGATGTGCCCTTCCTGCAGCTCAATTGTAATCTCTGGCGAGAAGGAACGTGCCAGTTGTCCCTTGGGACCCTTCACGCTCACATCTGTCCCATTAATACTCACCTCAACACCGGCTGGCACAGTGATAGGCATGCGACCAATTCTCGACATGTCTTTTCCTCCTACCAGACCTTTGCCAGGATTTCACCGCCAACGCCAAGCTGGCGTGCGCGCTGCCCCGTCATGACGCCCTTCGGAGTGGAGACAATTGCCACACCCATCCCCGAAAGCACCCACGGGATATCCTGTTTATGGGTATACACCCGACGACCCGGCCGGCTTACCCGCTCCAACCCTGTAATCACAGGGCGGCGCTGCCGCCGTTCACCAACATATTTCAACCGAATCCGCAGCGTTGCCTGCACAGCATTTTCATCGGTCACAATTTCGTAGCTTTCGATGAACCCTTCCTCTTTGAGGATGCGGGCAATCTCCACCTTGATTTTCGAGGTGGGCATGGCTACAACCGACTGACCAATGCGAGCGCCATTCCGGATGCGGGTTAACATATCTGCAATAGGATCATTGAAACTCATCCGATACCTCCGACCTGGCCTACCAGGACGATTTCGTCACACCAGGGATTTCACCTTCCAGAGCAAGCTCGCGGAAGCAAATTCGACAGAGTCCAAACCGGCGGATGTATCCACGCGGTCGACCACATCTGCGGCAGCGATTACGCACCTGAATGGGGCTTCGACGCCGTTCTTCACGATACGACATGCATTTCTTTGCCATACTAATCCTTCCTGAAAGGCATCCCAAGGAGTTGGAGCAGCATTGCTGCCCGATCATCCGTACGCGCAGTTGTCACAATTGTGATTTCCATACCGCGCACCTTGTCCACCTTATCGTATTCAATTTCGGGGAAGATGATCTGCTCGCGCAGACCCAAGGTGTAATTGCCCCGACCGTCAAATGCATTGGGCGAGATTCCACGGAAGTCACGCACCCGCGGCAGAACAATGTTCATCAGCCGGTCCAGGAAGGACCACATCTTCTCGCCGCGCAGGGTTACCATCACGCCAATTGAGCGACCTTCGCGCAGCTTGAATGCTGCAATGCTCTTGCGTGCCTTGGTGACCACCGGGCGCTGCCCCGTGATGGCACTGATATCTGTTGTTGCAGCTTCCAGTGCCTTGGGGTTGTCCATTGCCTCACCCATACCGATGTTGACCACCACCTTTTGAATGCGTGGAACATCCATCACATTATCCAGGTTCAGCGCCTTCATCAGGGCGGGGACAACCTCATTTTGATACCGTTCTTTCATGTGATTCATTGTCGTCTCCCGCACAATTAGTCGTCAATCAGGGCGTTGCATTTTTTGCAAACCCGTTGAACTTTACCTTCTTCAGAGCGTGATACACCCACCCGGGTTGCCTTGTTGCACTTCGGGCAGACCAGCATCACGTTTGCAATGGAGATGGGACCTTCAAAGCGCACTTTGCCTGGCTTGATCGTGCGACCCTGAGCCTGCATCTGGCGCTGGTGCTTGGTGCGAACATTCACGCTTTGCACCACCACCCGGGACTCCTCGGGGAGCACCCTGATGACTTCGCCGCGCTTGCCCTTATCTTCATCGCGACCGGTAATTACTTCCACCGTATCACCTTTACGAATTTTTACCTTCATGGTTTTCTCCTTCTCCCTTGCCTTACAGTACTTCCGGAGCGAGGGAAACGATCTTCATGAAGCCCTTTTCACGCAGTTCGCGAGCCACCGGTCCGAAGATGCGGGTGCCCTTGGGGTTCGTTCCATCTGTGTCCAAAATCACTGCGGCATTATCATCAAAGCGAATGGTGGATCCATCCTCACGGCGCCATTCCTTGGAACAGCGAACGATCACCGCCTTGACAACTTCACTCTTTTTCACGCTGCCCTGCGGAGCAGCCGATTTGACCGCAGCCACAACCACGTCGCCCACTGCTGCATACCGCCGGGTGGAACCGCCCATGATGTGAATCACCAACAGTTCGCGCGCGCCGGTGTTATCCGCCACTTTTAAACGCGTCTCTTGCTGAATCATGACCTAGGCTCCTTCCTGGGCTTCCACAGTCAGTGTTTTTCCATCCCGCTTGAGGATGGCTTGCACTGTAAAACTCTTGTCACGGGAAATCGGGCGGCATTCCACAATCAATACCTGGTCCCCGATCTGGCAACCCAGCTCATCATGCGCTTTCACCCGGTGCGTGGAATGGACCACCTTGCGGTAAAGCGGATGAGAAAACGTCCGCTGAATTTCCACCACCACGGTTTTTGTCATTTTATTGCTGGTGACAATCCCAATTAATCGTCGCCGTCCGTTCATTTGGCACCTTCCTTCGCACGATGTTCCCGCAGGATGGTCTCATAGCGGGCAATCAAGCGGCGTGTTTGCTGTAATCGGCTGGTGTCCGTCAGCTGCCCGGTGACAACCTGGAACCGCAGGTTCATCAGTTCTTCGCGGGCATCTGCGATTTTTGCCAGAAGCTGTTCTTCTGATAACAAACGAATCTCCGAAGTTTTCATTCGATCGCTCCTGTCATCGTCTCGTGGCGACCAACCACTTTC
Organism: Chloroflexota bacterium; assembly: GCA_019136175.1. Lineage (GTDB taxonomy): Bacteria > Chloroflexota > Anaerolineae > Anaerolineales > Anaerolineaceae > CALMHE01. Next base: position 21,119 of record JAGVUS010000239.1, read on the forward strand.
GTCCGGATGGAGAACTTATATCCAGCCTGGCGCAGTGCTTCTGCAGCATCCTCGGCTTCCATCCCGGAAACTTCAAACATGATCCGTCCTGGGCGGACAACAGCCACCCAGTATTCCACGTTGCCTTTTCCCTTGCCCATGCGGGTCTCCGGCGGGCGGTGGGTGTATGGCTTGTCCGGGAAAATGCGGATCCACACCTTTCCATGGCGGCGCATGGCGCGTACCAGGGTGCGGCGGGCGGCTTCAATCTGGCGGGCAGTCACCCAGCCAGGTTCCAGCGCCTGCAAGCCAAAATCACCAAAGGTGATTTCTGCGCCGCGCAGTGCCTTGCCACGCATCCTGCCTCGCGATTGTTTGCGCCACTTTACTCTTTTTGGCATCAACATAGCTGCTACCTCTTTCCATCGCTGGACTTGCGTCCAGAACTTATTCGCTCACGTATACGCCTTCGGTGGCTTCAGCTTTTTCTTCCACCTGCGGCAGTACAGTACCCTTGTAAACCCACACCTTGATTCCGATCTTCCCATACGTGGTGGAAGCCTCGGCGCGGGCGAAATCCATGTTGGCGCGGATGGTTTGCAGCGGCACACGACCTTCGCGCAGAATCACGGTACGTGCCATTTCAGCACCACTCAATCGTCCTGCGACTTCGATCTTGACACCTTCTGCTCCCTGGCGAAGTGCCTGCTGAATGGCACGTTTCATCGCCCGGCGGTAAGCCACACGGCGTTCAATCTGTCCAGCAATATTCACTGCCACAAGGTAGGCATCCGTATCCGGATTTTTGATTTCCGAGATTTCCAGGTCAACCTTCTTGCCGGTTAGTGCTTCCAGGGAAGTGCGGACGACTCTGACGCCTTCACCCTTGCGACCAATCAGAATGCCCGGTTTGGCAGTGTGAACAACCACGCGCACCTTGCCAGTGGACCGTTCGATATCAACCCGGGAAATTCCGGCTTTGGGTGATCCTTTGCGAACCAGTTGACGGATGGCAAGATCCTGGTGAAGCTGCTCGGTGTATTCCGCACCCTCAGCAAACCATCGTCCGCCCCAGGGCTGGTGCACACCCAAACGATAACCAATTGGATGAACTTTTCGACCCATAAGAACTCCTGGTACTCCTATTCGCGATCCCGCAATACAACCGTGATGTGCGACGAGCGCCGCAGCAACGGTTTGAAACGGCCGCGTGCTCCGAACCGGCGCCATTTGCGGGTGGGCGCCTCATCTGCAGTGATGGTATGCACATACAGATTTTCCCGGCTCAACCCGAAGTTCTCCTCGGCATTGGCAACAGCCGAAGCCAGTAGTTTGTGGACTGGCTTTGCAGCGCCTTTATTGGTGAACTTCAGAACATTCAATGCTTCCACTGCTGCTTTGCCGCGCACCAGGTCAATGACCAGGCGCACTTTTTGTGCAGAGTAGGTGCAATTCTGTAAAGATGCCCGAATATCCATTCCGGTTTACCTCCCTTTCGAGGATTTCTCGGCGACATGGCCGCGGAAATGGCGGGTGGGGGCAAATTCGCCCAACTTGTGCCCAACCATGTTTTCGGTGATGTAGATCGGAACATGCCGTCGACCATCATGAACCGCGATGGTGTGCCCCACCATCTGAGGGAAGATGGTGCTGTCGCGGCTCCATGTGCGGAGAACCTTCTTCTCACCACGGGCATTCATCGCTTCAATCTTGCTAAGTAATTTTGGGGCAATGTACGGCCCCTTCTTCAAAGAACGTGACATCGTATCGTCCCTCTCTTATTACTTCCGAGTTGTGCGGCGGCGCACAATGTATTGATCCGTCGTCTTATTGCGGCGTGTCTTGTAACCACGGGTGGGTTTACCCCACGGGCTCTTGGGACCGGGCATACCAGCAGGCTGGCGACCTTCACCACCACCATGGGGATGGTCCCGCGGGCTCATGGCAGTACCACGCACCGTCGGGCGGATGCCCATGTGGCGCTTGCGTCCCGCTTTGCCGAGCTTGATGTTGCCATGATCCAGGTTGCCCACCTGACCAATGGTGGCATAGCACACCTGGCGCACCAACCGGACTTCACCGGAAGGCATGCGAAGCTGGGCATAATCGCCTTCTTTTGCCAGGAGTTGGGCTGCCGTGCCAGCAGAACGGGCAATCTGACCGCCTTTTCCTTCTTTCAGTTCCACATTGTGAACCATCGTGCCAACCGGGATATTGGAAATTGGCATACTGTTTCCCGGGCGAACATCCACCTGTGGACCGGAAATGACCGTATCGCCAACTTTCAGACCAACGGGGGCAACCATGTAGCGCTTCTCGCCATCCGCATAGACCAGCAACGCCAGGCGCGCCGTCCGGTTGGGATCATATTCGATCGCAGCAACCTTTGCAGGAATATTGAGCTTGTCGCGCTTGAAATCCACCAGGCGGACAAAGCGGCGATGACCGCCTCCCTGATGGCGTACAGTCACACGACCATGAACGTTACGACCACCTGTGGCACGGCGAGGCACCACCAGGGAACGTTCCGGGCGCGACTTGGTAATTTCTTCAAACGTGTAACCAGTCATCCCCCGCAGACCGGGAGTGGTTGGTTTGTAAACTTTAATAGCCATTACTCCACCCCTTCAAAGATCGGAATTCTATCTTCGGGTGCCAGGGTCACAATGGCTTTCTTGTAGCCAGGAGTACGGACCGTCACCCGGCGGCTTCGAGCCTTGCGGGCGCGCTTTGCAGGCACATGGATCATATTCACCCGCAACACTGTAACCTTGAATATCAGTTCCACCGCATCCTTCACTTCGGTTCGGGTTGCATTGGGCGCCACCTCAAACACATATTGATGAAGGCGGTTGCTCTGATAATTTGTCTTTTCGGTTACCAGTGGGCGGCGGAGAACATCATAAATCGTCGTCATTCGTTCCTCCTACCTAACCCAAATTCGCAGCCAGCACATCCAGCGCAGCCAGCGGAAGAACGACACGATCATACTGCAACAGATCGCGAATGTTCAGATAGCCAGCCAGCAGGATCTTGGCATCCGGCAGGTTATCGGTCGAGCGGATGACATCCGCATAACCTTCTTTTTCAGGGATCAGGATTAAAACACTGTCCTGTCCAACCAGCCCATTGAGGGATTTTGCCATTAAGCGGGTTTTGGGTTCAGCCACTTTCAGTTCATCCACCACTACGATTGCCTGTTCAGCGGCTTTCACCGAAAGCGCAGAACGCAGCGCAGACCGGCGCATCTTGCGGGGCATGCTCAGTTCATAGCCATGGGGATGGGGGGTATGTACACCTCCACCGCCCTTCCAGTGTGGAGCGCGGATGGAACCCTGACGTGCCCGACCGGTACCCTTCTGCTTCCAGGGTTTTCGCCCACCACCCGCCACTTCGCTGCGGGTCTTGGTATTATGCGTGCCCAACCGGGCATTTGCCATCTGGCGAACATACGCCTGGTGCATCAAATCCAGGTAAATTGGAGCTTCGAAGATGGCACCCGGTAATTCCACCGAGTTCACCTTTTGACCCTCCATGTTGAAGACATCCACTAACATCGTCTATCTACTCCCTTCGTCCTGGTTTTCCCTGATCCAACTAGGCTTTCCTGGCTTCGCGGATGATCAGCAGACCACCCTTGGCGCCGGGAACCGAGCCACAAACACCCAGAACGTTCCGTTCAGGGTCCACGAGGACAACTTTCAGGTTCTGTGCAGTTACCTGGTCATTGCCCATATGACCGGCACCGCGCGCACCTTTAAATACACGACCAGGAGTTGTTGTGGAGCTTCGGGAACCGGGGGCGCGATGCCGATCCGATTGACCGTGGGTCTTGGGTCCGCCACGGAAATGATACCGCTTGACGCCGCCCTGGAAACCACGACCCTTGCTCATGCCAACCACATCCACTCGATCACCCACGGCAAATACCTGCACCGTAACCTGATCGCCTGCGTTCAGGTCGATCTTTTTGGTCCGGAATTCCCGCAGGTAACGCAGGGGCGGTAAATTGAGGCCGTCGCGCTTCAAGTGCCCCAGCTCACCAGCTGTCAGGCGCTTGGGCTTGACCTCACCGTAACCCAGTTGTACAGCAGAATAATTCTGCTTGTCCATTGTTAGGACCTGGGTAACGTAGCAAGGCCCAGCTTCGATCAGTGTGACTGGGATAGCCGCACCGTTTTCATCGAAAATCTGGGCCATGCCGATTTTCTTGCCAATAAGCCCTTTGAACATTCGTATTCTCCTTGCGTTCAATAGTATTGACGAGACTGTCAGCCTGGGCTTGGCTGCATCATCTCCGACCACAACACAGTCAGTCAGTTTGCGGCGGCATCCCGTATTTTTGTCGTGCGCCAACAGACCGGCTCTTGCGTTGCCTGGTTTCGTGTTATGCCCGAAACTTGGGCATTATACTGCAATTCCCGCCATCCGGCAAGGGATTGCTCGTGTTATCTGTTCCCGGCTGATCACCTCTGCAGGCATTTCCTGCAGAGGGGCATCCCGGCAACCAACCAACTAAATCTTAATCTCGATATCCACACCGGCAGGCAGATTCAACCGCATCAGCATGTCAATCGTTTTGGAATCCGGATCCAACACATCAATCAGGCGGTTGTGAGTCCGAATCTCAAAGTGTTCGTGGGAATCCTTGTCGATGAATGTTGACCGACGGACAGTAAATTTCTCCACACGGGTGGGGAGGGGAACGGGACCAACCACCTGGGCCCCGCTGCGTTCCGCAGTCTCAACAATCCGCTTGGCGGACTGGTCGAGAACGCGGTGGTCATATGCCTTGAGTCGAATACGTATACGCTGTTTTGCCATCTTCTTCCACCTACTCAGTAATTGAGGTAATTACACCGGCGCCCACAGTCAGACCACCTTCGCGGATTGCGAAGTTCTGTCCCTGTTCCAACGCCACCGGGATGATCAATTCCACGTCCATGTTCACGTTGTCTCCGGGCATCACC
>JAGVUS010000321.1 GCA_019136175.1 Chloroflexota bacterium
ATGGAATACGTTAAACTTGGAAACACCGGGCTGGATGTATCGCCGATTTGCCTGGGCTGCATGAGCTTTGGCACCGCACCGGGCTGGGTGCATAATGAATGGGCGCTGGGCGAGGAGGATAGCCGGGCAATCATCCAGCGGGCGCTCGACCTGGGAATCAATTTCTTTGATACCGCCAATGTCTATGCCTATGGCAATAGCGAGGAAATTCTTGGGCGGGCAATCCGGGACCTTGCCAACCGGGACGAGGTGGTGATTGCCACCAAGGTCTTTATGCCCATGCGGAAGGGTCCCAATGGCGGCGGTCTCTCCCGCAAGCACATCCTGAGCCAGATTGACCAGAGCCTGAAACGCCTGGGCATGGAATATGTCGATTTATACATCATCCACCGCTGGGACGATCACACCCCGATTGAAGAGACGATGGAAGCCCTGCATGACGTGGTCAAAGCCGGGAAGGCGAGAACTATCGGTGCTTCCGCCATGTATGCCTGGCAGTTCCAGAAGGCGCTTTACGTGGCAGAGCGGCATGGCTGGACGCGCTTCGTCTCAATGCAGAATCACTACAACCTGATTTACCGGGAAGATGAACGGGAATTGCTGCCGTTGTGCGTGGAGGAAAAAATAGCCCTGACGCCATACAGTCCGCTGGCATCCGGGCGGTTGGCGCGGGAGACGGCAGAATCCTCCCGGCGGCTTGAAACAGACCCGGTTGCCCGGCAGAAATATGATGCCATGGCAGCTTCCGATCAACGGGTGATTGACCGGCTCGCTGAAGTTGCCGGAAAGCACGGCGTCCCGCGCGCCCATGTTGCCCTTGCCTGGATGCTGCAAAAAGCCCCCGTGGTGGCGCCGATTATTGGGGCAACGAAAATTTCCCATTTGGAAAGTGCGGTGGATGCACTCACGGTTCAATTATCCCTTGAAGAAATGGCATACCTGGAGGAGCCGTATGTACCGCATCCACTGGTGGGGTTGATTCCATACGGTGGACGCCTGTCGATTGAGCGGAAATGACCAGAGCCAGTACCACCATGAAGGGCGCCGGCTTTCTTGTGCTGGCGCTGCTGATCATTTCCCTCCAAAACATCGCCGTCAAGTGGATTGGCGGCGATTATTCCGCCCTGGAAATTGTTGCGGTTCGCAGCCTGGTCGCTTTACCCTGTACCCTGTTGTTATATCACCTGGAAGGCGGGCGGGGGCTGCCAACCACGCGGTTTCCCGGGCTGGAATTCCTGCGCGGTATTTCCCTGTTTCTCTCTTATACCACGTTTATGATGGGGCTGGCTGCCCTGCCGCTGGCGGATATTGAAGCGATTCGTTTTTCGGGTCCGCTGATGATTGCCCTGCTGTCCGTGGCGATGTTGGGCGAAAAGGTGGGACTGAACCGCTGGCTGGCGCTGGTGGTGGGTTTCATCGGCGTTCTCCTGATCGTCCGACCCGGCTCGGCAGCCTTCAACCTGGGGTCCATTTTCGTGACGATCTCCGTATTTTTCTATGCCCTGACAGCCATCCTCACCCGCAAACTGCAAGCCAGCGACAGCAGCGCAACCATGAGCTACCATACCTCCCTGGTGTACCTGGCTGCTGTGCTGGTTTTGGCGCCGCTGCCTGCCATGGTTGGGGAGGTGCCGGATGCCCATGCGAGCATCGCCTTTCTCATCCGCGCCTGGAGCATGCCCGGCTGGCTGGACCTGCTCATCATGGTTGGGCTGGGTGTGGCATGGGCAAGCTGGACGTATTTCATGGCGCGCGCTTACAGCCTGGCACAGGCTTCGGTGATTGCCCCGCTGGAATACCTGTCACTGCCGATTAATATTGTGTGGGGTTTGCTCATCTGGCAGGAAATCCCCAGTCTGATGACCCTGGCAGGTGCCGTTTTAACGCTGCTCAGCGGGTTGTATGTGGTGTACCGGGAGCGGAAGGAACCCCTTGCCCGGAAGGAGGAGGTCCCGGCAGTCAGGTGATCCGGCTGACGGGGAAGAACTGGGATTATTTGATCATCAAATATCCGCCAATCAATAAAACCACAATGCCAATGATGCGGGTTGTTTCAAGCGGTCGGGCGGTTACTCCCAGCCATCCAAACGTATCCAATAAAACTCCCGTGAGAAGTTGCCCGATAATGATCAGAGCCAACATGGTTGTTGCGCCAAGCCGAGGCAGGGTTATATTGATGCTTTGATACAGAATCAGCCCGAATATTCCCGCCCCCAACATATACCAGGGCAAAGTATTCCAATCACGAATTTTTTCACCACCCCGAAACACCAACAAGATGAGAGAAAAAATAAACCCGCTCAGGTGAACGATGACGCTGCTTGCCGTTCCGCCGATTTTTTGTCCCATCGCGCCTGCAATGGGCGATTGAATGCCGACTGCAATACCGCCGATTAATCCTGCCAAAATGACAAGTCCCAATTCTGCCATGTGCCCATCTCCTGTTTTGTTTATACCCTCGAATGCGAAGCCTGGTTCATTTGAAGAATTTTTAAGTCCTTGAAGTAACCCTCGGTATCATTATCCACATACAGACCAATACTGCCACTTGCAGACTTCCCCTTCATTTCATTCACGATAAAGGATGGATACTTTTGATCATTCAGGTACAGCGCCGCCCGCCTGCCCGCAAATTCTATTCGCATCGTTATCCATTCATCCAAACCAATGTCTGCGTAAGTCTCATACAAGCCCCCCGATTCCTCTCGAAGGCGGGCAAATTTGTAATCAGGGTAGGCAAAATACTGCACGGTGTGATTTCTAACAAATTGATATTCCGACCGTCCGCAATTGGGTCGAAGGTAGATCGATTCAAAGGCAGTGTTATCATCATTGATCCGAAAGTCCAAACCAATAAAACCCTGGGCTTGTAAGGACTGCGACGGAACTTTTATTCGGCTCAATACTTTAACTTCAATGACGCCGCTCTCAATATCCAAATCCTTCAGCTTGACAAAGGTCGGTTCATCAACCGTTTGCACGAGATTATCAGCATCAAACGGTAATGCAGACAAATCCCGTTCAACCTTTAGTACCTCCTCGCCGTTGAACTCGACAAGAGAAGCTCTTACATTGGAGAGTATAAAGGTTCTACCTGCCCATTGGATGAGTTGTGTTTTCATCAACATGCACCTTCTTGTTGCGTATTCAAGCCTGTACCCATGGCAAATTCTGGTGGTCCGAGCCGCCCGATAATCCCCGTATCACCGCTTCATCAGCGCGAACACGCCCCACCCCAGGTATTCACGGGTGTATTTGGCGTAGCGCGCCGGTTCCGCGGTCAGTCTGGCGCGAACATCTTTTGCGAGCTCGTCGGCGGGATTGGCTTCAAGCCATCGGCGCATGGTGAGCCACTTGGCAGCCTCGTATCTGTCCCAACTGTCCTGGTCTGCCAGGACCATTTCCACCACGTCGCAGCCGAGGTGGATGAAAGACGCAAGGAGTTCTGGAAGCAGAAGAAAATCGGAGATCGAGTTGGCAAGACACGCCCTGGCAACCTCTTCCGTCGGCGGTAACTGCCGCCAGTAGGGCTCGCCGATGAGGATCATCCCTCCGGGGCGAAGGCTCTGCGCCAAAAGCTGGATGGTACCGGCAACTCCCCCGCCTATCCAGGTGGCACCGACACAGGCTGCCACACTGACCTTCTCTTCAGAGACATAACCAGCTGCATCGCCATGGATGAACGTGACTTGATCAGCAACGCCGAGTTCTTCAGCCCGGAGTCTCGCCTGCCCGGTGTACAACTGGCTCATATCGACGCCGGTGCCGGTGATGCCGTAATCGCGTGCCCAGGTGCACAGCATCTCGCCTGAACCGCTGGCGAGGTCAAGCACCCGGTCACCCGGTTCCAGGCGCAGCGCCGCGCCGAGCGTGGCGAGCTTTTCGGGCGTGAACGGGTTGTGGATGTGGTGAGCACTTTCGGTGATATTAAAAATCCGTGGAATATCCAATGTAGAAAACCTCCTTACGGGTGTGAATGGATTCGGTCACTGACTGACGATAAGCAAAAGCCGCCGCGCCAACTGGGGGAAAGCCCCTCTGCCAGCAGACACGCGTTAAGGGCACGGGCTGCTTCATGGAATATTGGACGGCTAAGAAGACTTGATGTCGGATTCTGAAAATTGCATCTACACATACTTTACCATGCCATTTTGAAAGGCTGTCTGGTCGCCATTTTCAATCCCGAACAGCGCTTCTTCTAGTGCAAATGTACCACAGTAAAAACGGGCTCTTTTCAAAGCTTGCTCCATCTCTGGATACACCGCATAGCATTGCTCGTAAAGAGTTTCCCCATAGGAAATCAGGAGCCCCGCAAAATCAATTGCCGGATCGCCCAGCCCCGTACCCCCGAAATCTATGATACCAACCACCGATAAGTTCCATGGATCGTAGAGGATATTGTTTGTACCGAAATCCCCATGCCTTAGCACGGGCTCAAACTTGTACAGGTCCGGGTTATCCAGGAAATCCTCAAAGTGTTTGGATACTTGTTGGCGAGCATCTGGGCGCATGTAAGCGTAAAGTTTTGCTTGAATGCGCTCATATATATTGACCCATTCCTTTCGAGTATCAGCCCATGGCAATTCAATTGGAATAACCTCATGTACAGGAATGTGATGCAATTCGTTAAGAAACCCGGATAACTGAACCGCTATTCCCTTGCGTATCTCCAAATCAGAGATGTTCTGAAAATCATCAGTCCAAAGCGGTTTGCCAGGGATCATCTTATAGCCCATAAATGCTTCGCCAACAGCATCTTCCTCAATATTGTAATAGATGGGGTTTGGAATCGTCAGCGAAATGCGATCTTGCAGGTTTTGCAGGATGACGACCTCTTGCCGAAGAGTCCTGGCTGCCACTGGAACCTTTGCAAATCGGAAAACCCACGCATGATTGATGACAAGAACATCATTATACTGCCCCTGTTGATTAAGGATAATTGTTTCAATCTCCAGGTCCGGATAGTGCTTTTTGATTTGTTGTGCATAAAACGATATTGAATCCATAACCATTTTTCATTAGTGTATAAAGATAGCCAGATACCTTAAGTTTATACCAAAGTCGTTACAGCACACGATTTTCTACCCACTCCTCCCCCCCTGTTTCCGGGTCTCCCCCGGCGGGAGGGCTGGTCGTTTCCTGCCGCAGATAAAAAATACCCCATCAAATCAGGATAGTTGCTGCTGTTTTCGCGTGACCAGTATAATGCCCTGGCTACCCACCGTTAGCCTGCCTCGTCCTCGTCAAAAAAGGGCGAAAAACGGGCTAAAAATGTCCTTTGGGAATGGCTTCTCCCA
>JAGVUS010000111.1 GCA_019136175.1 Chloroflexota bacterium
CTCCGACGAACTGAACCACGCCAGCATCATTGACGGCAGCCGCCTTTCAGGCGCCAGGATCATCCGCTATGCCCACAATGACCCCAACGACCTGGAGAGGGTCATCAAGGAAGCAATGGGGAGCTATCGGCGGGGGTTGATCATCACCGATGGCGTTTTCAGCATGGATGGCGACATCGCTCCGCTGGATAAAATCTGCGAAATCTCCAACGCCCATGATATTTTGTTGATGGTGGATGATGCCCACGGAGAAGGCGTGCTGGGCAAAGGCGGGCGCGGCATTGTAGACCACTTTGGATTGCATGGAAAGGTGGACGTGGAAGTTGGAACCATCTCCAAGGCATTTGGCGTGGTTGGCGGTGTGGTTGCCGGGAGCGCGGTGATTATTGAATGGCTGCGACAACGAGGGCGTCCCTTCCTCTTCTCCTCGGCGGTCACCCCGGCAGATGTTGCCGCCACCCTGGCAGCCCTGGATATCCTGGAGGAATCCACCGAGCTGGTGGACCGCCTGTGGGATAACACCCATTACTTCAAGAGCGCAATGAAACAATTGGGGTTTGACATTGGTCAGAGCGTTACGCCCATCACCCCCGTGATGCTGGGGGAAGCCCCGCTGGCGCAACAGTTCAGCCGGGAATTATTTGAAGCTGGTGTGTTTGCCATGTCCCTTGGCTTCCCCACTGTGCCTCGAGGCAAGGCGCGCATCCGCGTGATGATTTCAGCCTCCCACAGCCGGGCAGACCTGGACGCAGGACTGGATGCGTTTGCAACTGTCGGACGAAAGCTGAACGTCATCTCCTGATTCGATACCATTGACAATCCAATCATCCCCGCAATTGTGTAAATTGCGGGGATGGTGTTTTCATGTACAAAGAGCGACCCAAATTTTCAGCCTGCGAATCGTCAGGTATAATGACCATCAATCCATTGGTGGAAACCCTGGTTACCCGTTGATCGCCAGGGCGAAAAATCTAAAAACAGGAGCGGAAGATGACAGAAACCACCTGGCGCGTCATTGGAACAGCTGCAATTGGACTGCTTGGTTTGCTGGTTCTGCAAGTGGTCTATAAAATCGTTGAAAAACGTCTGACAGCACACAAATCCATTAATGAACGTGCCAAGCGCATTAAGACACTCTGGCAGGTGGGACGGAATGCCGGCTACATTCTCATCCTGGTTTCCGTCATCATGATGATTCTGTCGGAACTGGGCGTGGATATCACCCCCGTGCTGGCAAGCGCCGGTGTTGCCGGGCTGGCACTCTCCCTTGGCGCTCAGACCTTAATCAAGGATCTGCTTGGTGGACTGTTTATTCTTTCGGAAAACCAATTTTATGTCGGGGATGTCATCACCATTGGCAATCTTTCCGGAACCGTGGAGGAAATCCGGCTGCGCGCCACCTATTTGCGGGATTTGGAAGGCAGGCTCCACATGATCCCCAACGGTGACATCCGCACCGTCACCAACCAGACAACAAACTGGTCTCAGGTGCAGATAACCCTGAATGTGGATTACGATGCAGATATGGAACAGGTGCAGCAGGCGTTGATCTCAGCCTCCAGTGCATTGCAGAACCATCCCGAAGTCGGGCAGCATCTGCTGGATGCTCCACAGGTTCTCGGCTGGACCAGCTTTACCGATTGGTCCGTGCAGGTCCAGGTGCTGGCAAAAACCAAGCCAGGCAAGCAGTGGCAGGTGGGACGGGAATTACGCAAAGCTGTACTGGAAGCGTTCCAGCAGAACGGCATCCGGGTGGCAATGCCAACCCAACGGGTGGAACTGGGGAATCCTCCAGCCGTGTTAGAGTGATTGCTGTACCGGGAATCAAAAATCCCCCGCCAAACACGGGGGATTTCATTTGACCGGAGGAATACCCTACTCCAATTCCTGGAACGGGTCGTAGGCAGGATTGGTGCCCGCCCAGATGCACGCAGCTTCACCCATCCGCATACAGATGCCACCATGGGAGCAGCGGTGACTGCCAACATGCGGCGGCTGGTCCGGCAGGTGATCTGCGGGATAAATCACCTCCGCTTCCAATGCTACATTACACCCGGCATGTTTGCAATACCGGACTTTGATTTCCTTCCAGGTTCGTTCAGCCATTTTTACCTCCTCAACCAGTAAAGTACTTGCATTATACCAAATTCGATTTTTTCAATCCAATTGCAGGATATTATTTTTTCTCCAACCGCAGGACTTCCCCGGTATTGTGCAGGAGGAGGTACACTTCTCCGCCTGCATCCTGCCCAAACGAGCTGATGTTTCCGCCCACCCAATCAAACAGCAGGCGGGACTGCCAGCTTCCATCCGGGTTGCGCAGTAATCCCCATACTCTCCCGTTACAGTAATCTCCCGCCAGGTAAATGCCCCGCCACTCCGGCATGGACCCGCGGTAGACATACCCGCCGGTAATGGAACATCCCTGATCATGACCGTATTCCCAGACAGGATCCGTGAATTGCACAGCGGCAGGTGGTGTGCCTTCAAAGGGATGGGAAGCCTCGCGGTAATCCCAGCCAAAATTCACCCCTCCGCCAATACTCCAATGGAGATAATTGACCTCCTCGTACTTGTTCTGCCCCACATCAGCCACGTACAGGTCGCCCGAAGCACCGTCAAAGGAAAACCGCCAGGGGTTCCGTAAACCATACGCCCAGATCTCACCATATGCGCTGCCAGCAAAGGGATTGTCAGCCGGGATTGCATACGTTACCTGGCTGCTCACGTCAATTCGCAGCAGTTTTCCCAGCCAGGTTTCCAGGGATTGTCCATTTCCCCTGGGATCACCCCCGGACCCGCCGTCTCCAAGACCAATGTACAGGTAGCCATCCCTGCCAAATGCCAGTCCACCACCATTATGATTTGCATACGGCTGGGGTACCGTCATCAGGCGCACTTCGCTTGATGGATCAGCGGAAGTGGCTTGCGGGGCAGCCAGGAAGCGGGATATGGCAGTGGTTCCCTCCCTGTCAGTGTAATTCACATAAAACCGCCCATTTTCCAGGAAGCCGGGGTCCAGTGCCAATCCCAGCAGACCCTGTTCGCTGCCGCCGCTCCCCACCCGATCGCGCAGGTCCAGGAAGGGTACCGCCTGGATCAATCCATCTTTGAGAAGTTGAATGATGCCCCCCTGCTCCACCAGAAAAATGCGCCCATCCCCGGCATCCGCCAGGTCCACCGGCTTGGTCAATCCATTTGCAACAACAGTCCAGGTGTAACCTGATGGGTCAGGAAAGGTGGAAACATTCGCAAAGGTCGGTTCCGTTGGAATCCATGTTGGCGTGGCAATATCCACAACCGGCGTGGCTGACAGCTGGGGAATATTGGTCATTGAGCCATTCGGAGTGGGGGAAAGCACAACCTGCCCCTGGGGCGGTGTATTCAGTGTCACCTCGGGGGTGCGGGTGCAGGCTGCCAGTAATCCTGCCAGAATCAACAATCCAAGCCAGGGTTGGCGCATACAACCTCCTTATTGTCCAGAAACCAATAAAAAGCCCGATCAGGATGAGGGATCGCGCGGGTAAAATTCTCCTTCAATGACCAGTTCATCATCATCCGGCTTGTCAGCAGAAATGGGCGGTAAATTGCGCAGCCGCCGGACATGCTCTGCCACCACCTCGTCCGGGCATAGTTCCACAAATAAATACGCCACCAGCCAGAGAATGGCGGCATCATCCAACGGACCAATTGCCAGGTCGGGAATTAAAAAGTACGCAATGGCACCCACCGGGAGAACCTTTGCCAGGAAGTTAACCCGCCTGTCACCCATCAGGCGCAGGACAAGCTTGGCACGTAAAGCAAGTTCTTGAAAAAATCCGCTATTCGGCAGCCCCGGTGGCAGCGATGGAGTGGTTGGGTTCATTGGCATGGGTCACCTCTTTCCTGTATTATACCCGACCCTGTGTACGCATCATGCGGCGGCGTCTCCAGTTCAACAGGGGTGCCGCCAGCCTGCGCACATGATATTTCAACACAATTGGCGCCAGCCGCGAGCCGCCATTGCGGTAATGCACCCGCAGCATCTCCGGCCAGCAGCGATCATCCGCGGCAATGGTCTTGGCATCTGAATGCAGGCGAAAGTTTGCCCAAACCTGCCCGGGTAAATAAATGAGCGGCGCCAGCTTTGCCAGCCGCACCCACAGGTCATAATCCATGGCAAAGAAGAAGGTTGGATCCAATGGACCCACCCGTTGCCAGAGACTGGCATGAAAAAAGGTTGCTTGCTGGGGAACATGCACATAGCCGCGGCGCAACCTGCGGTAATCCGTTTGAGCAGCGGGAAAGCGACCAATTTTCTGATTGTTCTCATCAATAAAATCACAGTCCGCATACACAGCAGCAGCCTGCGGATGCGCCAACAAGGCTGCCACAGCCGCAGAGACCGCACCGGGTTCATAGGTGTCATCGGAATTAAGCCAGGCAAGTATTTCGCCGCGGGCGCGGGCAAAGCCCTTGTTAATCGCATCCGTCTGCCCGCGATCCTTTTCGGAAATCCAGCCTGCCAGCCGGTCGGCATATTTTTGAATGATTCCCACGGAACCATCCGTGGAACCGCCATCCATGATGTAATATTCCAGGTTGGGGTAATCCTGGTTGAGAACGGATTGGATGGTTTGCTCCAAAAAGCGAGCCTGGTTGAAGGAAGGGGTCACAATGGTGACCAGCGGGGTATTGGTATTCATCACACCACCTCGCTCCATGAAAGCCCCTGGTCGGTGACAGTCAGTCTTTTGTTGCGGTGCTGGGTCAGGCGGCGTCCCCTGCGATAAGCGAGAAAGAGCCGGGATAACCCCATGCTGCCGCCCAGCGCCTGGACAACCTTGTACCAGACCCTGGCAACCGATTTGGGATGCAGTTTCATCGCCTGGCGGAAGTGCCCCAATGCCCTCACCGGTTCACCGGCATCAATCAGGCGGCGCCCGGCAAAGATATGCAGCCCGGCATGGATGCGCGCCCGATTCTGCTGAATGACGCTGGCAAAAGCAGGATCCGTTTCTAAATTTTTCACAAGGTTGAAGGCTTCATCCACAAACCTGGCAGCCATGGCAATCGTTTTGGCAGATTCATGCGTCCGTTCAACCGCCCAGACAGCCGGGGCGTGCAGGATGGGATAATGCGCCGCCATGCGCAGCCACAATTCGTGATCAAGGATCAGGTTGAGTTCCGGGCGCAGGTACCCAATCTGCACAAGGGCTGTCCGCCGCATAAAGACTGCTGGCTGCAAAAGCACCTG
>JAGVUS010000066.1 GCA_019136175.1 Chloroflexota bacterium
TTACCCAGGCTGACCTTCCACCCTACTACCAGGCATCCAATCTCTATGTCAGTGCATCCCACAGTGACGGCTCCTCGGTATCGTTGATGGAAGCCCTTGCCAGTGGATTGCCCGCATTAGTCTCTGATATCCCTGGCAATCGTGAATGGATTACCCCCGGTGTGGAAGGCTGGTTGTTCCGGGATGGAGATGACTCCGCCCTGGCAGATGGCATCCTGGAAGCACTTCGGCAGCGGGAGCAAATGGCGGAAATGGGTGCTGCCGCACGGCGGTTGGCGGAACAACGCGCCGACTGGCAGGTCAACTTCCAGACAATGCTCCAAGGCTATACGCAAGCCGTTCAATCCCCGCACCGCAAGTCCGCCATCAAGCGGCGCGATCTTATTTTCTGATACAATCCAACCATGCAAAAACAACCCCGTACCGTCGCCATTATTCAAGCCCGCATGAGCTCCACCCGGCTGCCCGGAAAGGTCCTCAAGGAAATTGCCGGTCAGCCCATGCTTGCCTGGGTGGTGGAGCGCACCCGCCGCGCTCATACGGTTCAGGAAGTGGTGGTTGCCACCACGGTGGAACCGGGCGACGATCCGGTTGCTGACGCCTGCGCTTCCCGCGGTTATCCATGTTACCGCGGCAGTCTTGCGGATGTTCTGGATCGCTATTACCAGGCTGCCCGGCATTACCAGGCGGATGTCATTGTCCGCATCACAGCCGATTGCCCATTGATTGACCCGGTTGAGATTGATCATGTGATCAATGAATTTTTTGCCCAAGAAGTGGATTTTGCTGCCAATCGTCTGCCCCCCCCCCTGGGACGCACCTACCCCATCGGTCTGGACGTGGAAGTTTGCTCATTTACCGCCCTGGAAAAAGCCTGGCTGGATGCTGCCCAAGGGTACGAACGCGAACACGTCATGCCATACCTCTATCATGTTCCGGGCAGGTTCAAGGTTCTGCGGGTGGACCATGTGCCCGATTACGGGCACCTGCGCTGGACCGTGGACACTCCTGCAGACCTGGAACTCATTCAGACGATCGTGAACCGCTTTGGCGGCAGGCAGGATTTTTCCTGGCTGGATGTGCTTGCCCTGTTTGAGCAGGAACCGGAACTGGCAAACATCAATGCCGGTGTCACACAAAAAACACTGACCGATACCGAAAATCAAGGGAACGCCTCATGACCCATACCTCACCTTCAACCCCTCCGGACACAATCCGCCGGTGTCCGCTATGCGGAAGCAGCCAGAGCCGCCATTTTGAACACCTCAAGCATCCGGTCATGCCGATGGAATACCGGATCTGTAGCGATTGCAGTTATGTCTTCCAGGCGCATGCGTGGGAAGAGGAAGAATTACAGGCATATTATTCCGAGCAGTACCGCGTCCAGATGGAACAAAGCGACCGCCCAACCGACCGCGTGCGTGCCATTGAGAATGCCCGCGCCCGTCTCCTGACTGAGAAACTGGCAGCCAGCGGCGTGGTGCCCAACAGACATCTTGATATTGGCTGCTCCACCGGGGCTTTCCTGTTGGAATGTTCCAATAAATTTGGCTGCCAGCCAACCGGAGTGGAGCCGGGAAATTCCTACCGACAGTTTGCCCAAGAGCGCGGGTTGGAGGTGGTTCCTTCCATTGATGCCATTGCCGTTGACACCTCCGACCGTTTTGATCTTGTCAGTCTTATTCACGTGGTGGAACACCTGGCTGACCCGGTGACAACCCTGGTGCGGGTACGGGAAACCCTGCTTGCCCAGAACGGCTGGCTCCTGGTGGAAGTACCCAACCTGTACGCCCATGACAGCCTGGAGCCCGCCCATGTCTCTGCATTCAGCCCGCACACCCTGGAACAACTCCTGTTGAAAACCGGTTACCGGGTCATGCGCACCTGGATGCACGGACAGCCTCGCTCGGAAATCCTGCAACTCTACATTACCATGCTGGCAAAGCCAGGCAAACCAGCATCCACCCAGGTACAGGCTGAACAATTGGTGTTGTTCCGCCGCAAGATATGCCTGTTCCAACGCCGGGTGCTGCAACGGTTGATGCCGTCACGCGCCTGGCTGCCCTATCCCCCGCTGGATGAGTAATGGCATGGCACTGCTGACTATTTTCACCACGCCCAAACCCTTTGTCCAGCCGCATATCCAGGTCATCCAGCATAATGCCATCCGCTCCTGGGTGGAGCTTGGGAACGAAGTTGAAGTCCTGGTGATCGGTGAGGAAGAAGGTGTTGCCCGGGCTGCTGATCAACTGGGGGTGAAGTTCATCCCCAATGTGCGCCGTAACGACCAGGGCACCCCCATGATTCCATCGATTTTTGAATTGGCGCGCCAGAACAGCAGCAGCCCGCTCTTGGCATACCTGAATGCAGACATCCTGGTCCTGCCGGATTTCCTGCAGGCAGCCCAAAATACACTGCGCCAGGCAAACCATTTCCTGATGGTGGGTCAGCGCTGGGACATGGACATCCGCACTCCGCTGGATTTTTCCACCGGCTGGCAAATGCGGATGGTGGAAAAAATTGAGAAAGAAGGTTCTCTCCACCCGCCGATGGGAAGCGATTATTTCATCTTCCCGCGGGATTGTTTTACCCGGATTCCGGAACTGGCGGTCGGCCGCGCCGGTTGGGACAACTGGATGCTTTATGAAGCGCGCCAACGCGGCTGGAAGCTGGTGGATGCCACCCAGGATATCCTGCTGGTGCATCAAAACCATGATTACAGTCATCTTCCGGGCGGACAGCCGCATTACAGGCTGCCCGAGACCTTTGAAAATGTCCGCCAGATGGGCGGCAGACAGACCGTCTTCAAGCTGTTTGATTGCAGCCACCAGCTGGTCAACGGACAGATTCGGAAAATCCCTCTCAACGGGAAAAAATTGCTGCGGGAAGTGGAAATTTTTCCACTTGTCACACTGCACTCCCGCACATTGGGATGGTTGAGCTATGCTCTCTTCCACCCCGTGAAAGCACTGGGCGAAATCCGCAACTGGGCTTCCACCCGCCGAAAAAAGCGGTTGCCATAAAGGTTCATTCACAACGGAGTTATTCATGCGAGCAGGTCAAAATCCCGCCAAGTACGTCAAGACGGTTGCCAAACCGGAACGGATCACTGTTGCCGTTTTAAACTACATCCCGTTCGTGAGCGGCTTTTATGAGCACATCCCGGAAGTCCTGAAAGCATGTCTTGCCAGCCTCCAGGCAGCAGCTGATGTGCCTTTTGATCTGATGGTGTTTGACAATGGCAGTTGTGCCGAGGTGCGGGACCTGCTCCACGATCAGTTTTCCAGGGGCACCATCCAGTACCTGATCCTCTCCGAAAAAAACCTGGGCAAGGGAGGGGCATGGAATATGATCTTTGGGGGAGCGCCGGGCGAAATTATTGCCTATACGGATAATGATGTCCTGTTCTCCAAAGGCTGGCTATCCCGTTCGCTGGAACTTCTGGAAACCTATCCCAATGTTGGCATGGTCACGGCACGCCCCATCCGCACCGACCCATCCTGGAATACACGGACGGTTGAATGGGCGGAAGCTGAGCCGACAGTAACGGTGGAACGCGGGCAACTGGTCCCCAGGGACATTCTGCTGGAATTTGACCGCAGCCTTGGCAAGGAAGCGGAATTTGAGGCTTTTTACACTTCCACCAGTGACATTCGCCTGACCCACCGGAATGTACAGGCATATGTTGGAGCCTCCCACTGGCAATTCCTCGCCCGAAAGGATGTTCTCATTCGCTACCTGCCCTTCCAGATGGACCGCCCCATGCAACAGGTCAGCCGGTTGGACCTGCGCATGAACGAGGATGGCTACCTCCGGTTGATGGTCACAGATCCACTGGTGGCAAACATGAGCAACACCCCGCCCACCCTGGTAACCGGGACGAAAAACCACAAATCAAAACCAAACATCTTGCTGGAATTTCCGCCCGTCAAGCGCGCCCTGATGGGTTTATATAATCGAATCTTTCGCTGGTATTACCGGCAGTGATTCCCATCCAGATGGGTGGAAATCATCCAGTCATGTAAATATTCCATAAGAGTTCCGGCACACCACCCGGTGGCAACCTTGACTCGTCAAATGATAATGGTAAGATAAAATTATGTACTTAAAGGGTAGCAAATTAAGCATGACCCGCCGCAGGAAACCGCTTCGCCCATGGCGAATCCTGATCCTGTTGCTTCTCATTGGTGGTGCATTGTATGTCAACCAGGTGATTGTACCCGCCACACCACCACTCTTCATCCCCACCCCCACCCCCACCCTGCCGCCTGAATACTACAGCAACCTGGCGCGCGGTCTTGCCGAGGAAGGAAAACTGGCACAGGCGATTGTTGCCTACAAGGATGCCATCAAAATTTCCCCGCGTGAACCAGGTTTATACGTGGAACTGGCACGCCTGCAAATTTACACCTCTCAATACCAGGATGCCATCCAGACCGCCAGTGATGCACTGGTGCTGAACCAGAAAAACGCCACCGCCCTGGCACTGCGCGGCTGGGCGCTGGGGCTGGATGGGAATTACCTGGAAGCCATCAATGCCTTGAAACAGGCGGAAGAATTGGAACCCAATAACCCGGTGCCCTATGCCTACCACGCAGAAATCCTTGCCCTGCAGCAGCAAGCCAACCAGGGAGGTTTGGGGACACTGGAGGAGGCAATTGAGCTTTCCAAGAAGGCGCAATCTCTGGGACCTAACTCCCTGGAAGCCCACCGCGCCCGCGGCTACATCCTGGAAATCACACAAAACAATACCGAAGCAATTGCCGAGTTTGAAGCAGCCATTGCCATCAATCCCAATATTGCCGACCTGCACATGGCGCTTGGTCGCAACTACCGCGCCGTGGAACTGTATGACAAAGCATACGAGGAATTTAACAAGGCAATTCCCCTCGACCCAACCAATCCACTCCCCAAACTGTATCTTTCCCGCACCTATGAGACGGTTGGTGAATATGCCCGGGCAATCCAGTATGGGGAAATGGCAATCAAGGATGACCCATCGGACCCCTACCTGCATGGCAACCTGGGGATTCTATTCCGCCGCAACGGAGAAATTCCCAAGGCAATCCAGTCCCTGCGGCTGGCTGTGCGGGGAGGAACCACCGAAGATGGTACGGTGGTTGAAGGTCTGCCGCTGGATTACGGCAGAATTGCCCAGTTTTACTACACCTATGGTCTTGCGCTGGCAACCGGTGGAGAATGTGCCGAAGCCATTCAAATTTCCGCCACCCTGCT
>JAGVUS010000115.1 GCA_019136175.1 Chloroflexota bacterium
TATACCAATAATCCCAATTACTACCTGCTTCAAATTGCCATGGTGAATGCATCGGCAATCAAGGACACCGACAAAATTATCTTCACCCCCGAAGGGGTCTTCCCCCAGTTGGTGTTTGGGGATAATATTCTGTCAACGGTTGCAGTACCAAATCCAGAATAGCCGAATTCACAAAATAATAAAAGAGACCAGGTTGAAACTGGTCTCTTTTATTTTCCTTGCCAGCCGGTTTGTTTGTTGATATTTTTCTTCATCCTGAGATCAATATAAAGCGCCCAGGAACTAAAACATAAGGCAATAAATATAATTAAAACCATCACTCGGATGGTGTCGTGCAAAGCTGAAACCTGAGCTTCCAATGCATTGAATTGATTTTGATAATATTGCATCCTCGCTCCCCACAACGCGCCCATCACAGAAATCCCCGTGGTCTGTCCCAGTGTTCGCGTGAGAGACAATAAGCCGGATGCAACCCCAAGGGATGTTCTCGGAACTGATCCCATAATTGCACTGTTATTCGGTGATTGGAACAAGCCAATTCCAATCCCAAACGGAATAAACCTGAGAATGTAACCAAGCTGGGTCGTTTCGATGTCCAGTGTACTGACGCTTAAGTATGCAATGACCAACACCACCAAACCAATAGTTGTCAAAATGCGGGAACCATATTTATCAGACAATGCCCCGGAAATGGGGGCAATACCACCCATTAATAGCGGAACAACAGCCATCAATAAGCCAATGGTTCCATGGTCCAATCCCAACACATCCTGCAGGTAAAATGGCGTTAAGAAAATAAGCCCGGAGGATGCCACAAATGCCAGGAAACCAGTACCAACATTGATACTGAATAATCGATTTTTAAATAAAGATAAATTAATAAGAGGTGCATCCACCTTTTTCTCGTGGTTATAAAAAATAACCAGACTCGCCAAGCCCGTCCCGAAAAATGTCCATGGTATCCAGGAACCAAAACCAATGTTCTGTCCGATTGTCATAGCCAGGGAAAACAACAGTAAACCCACAAAGAGCAGCAAGGAACCGGGAATATCAAATTTTTGTCGGTGCGTCGGCTTGATATGAGGAACAAATAATTGGACAAATAAAATTCCAAGCAACCCAACCGGGATGTTAACAAAGAATATCCACCGCCAGGACAACGCATCAAGGATAAGTCCGCCCAACATGGGACCAGTAATGACACCCATGGAGACCATTAACCCATTGATCCCCAATACCTTGCCGCGTTGGTTTTCAGGAAAAACCTCAGTTAAGATGGCATTTCCAAGCGCCATCATCATGGCTGCACCAACAGCCTGAATGACCCGAAAGGCAATTAACCAACCAACCTCGGTGGAGATTCCACATAAAACCGATCCTGCGGTAAAAATCACCATCCCGGTTTGATAGATTTTTTTCTTGCCAAGAATATCTGCAAGTCTCCCAATCGTCAGCATGAGGGTGGTGACCGTCAATAAATACGCCAGGACCACCCATTGGATGATGGAAAAAGTGGTTCCCAATTCATCCACCATTGTTGGTAGACTGACATTTACAATACTGCTATCAATGGTGGCAAGAAAAACCCCCATGGCAATTGATGCCAAAACCAACCCTCGCTTCTGTCCGAGGTCATCGTTACCCGTTCTATCTCCTGTTGTCATTTTGACTCATTGTTTGCAACAGGTAATTTATTAAGCAGGATGTTTTCATCGTCATCTTCAGTTTCCCGCTGGATAATCGCAGATCGGATCAAGAACAGGATTTGTCGGGATCGATAAATGGATGCCGTCAGGTGGGCACCGAAAACCAAAATAAAACCGGCAATATATATCAACAACATCAAGAGCGCCACGGTACCAAGTGAACCATATACCAAGTCATATCGAATCAGCCCTTTTTGGAACAACCACCGGATTCCCATACCGGTCAATTGCAAGGCAAGAGTTGCAAAAACTGACCCGATCAAGGCTGATGCATGATCAACCCGCGCAATGGGCACCCACCTGTAAAGGATATAAAAAAACATCCACATAGCAATCCATGAAATTACCAAGGGAGCAATGGAGATCAACCGCATCAAATCCCCCAATGCAACACCATCAAGACCTGGAATAATTTTGGGGATGGTATTGACAATCGTATTAAAAACCCACGATATGACCAGCAGGACCGTCACAACCGCGATGACCTCAATGGCAAATATTCGCTGCTCAATCAAATTCCGGGTCCGATTTCCCGGTAATGCGCGATCAATATTTCTAACCAGAATGGCAAAAAAAGCGGTTGCAGACCAGAGCAAACCCACCAGACCAATTAAACCCACTGCTCCGCGCAGGTGGATGACTGTTCCGATTGTGTCTTCAATCAGTGATTCAATCATTGGCACAAAATCACGCACAAACGTCATGATCTGTTGGTAAACCGATTCTTCTTGTAGAATAAAAGATGCTGCCGCAACAATAAATAACAGCATGGGAAAAAGCGAAAAAAAGGCGTAGTAAGCCATGCTGGCTGCTGCTTCGCTTGCGCGTTCCATTGTTGCGGTTTTAAACGCGTATTGCACAATTGCTAAAACGCCCATTGTGGCTTTATTAATTTTTTGATTGGCTCTCTGAATCCAATAGGGAATGATCTTCATGGTGACAGTTTTTCATGATTCCGCAGATTGCTTGAATTGTAATCTGAATGCAGCGGTCTAAAAAGGGAATTGATGTGACGATTGTCAATTTACCATTGTTGGTTTTCGTGTATAATTTTATCAAGGGTAATTTCCAACCGTTTTTCAATCAATCACATACAAGGAGTCGAATACATGAATATTCCTGCCGAACTCAAGTACGCAACCTCCGACGAATGGGTACGGGTCGAAGGTAATATTGCCATTGTTGGAGTATCTGACTTTGCCCAAAGCCAGTTATCTGATATTGTATATTTTGAGTTTAAAGTGGACCCGGAAGAAACCATCAAAAAGAATACGGTTTTTGCAACGATGGAATCCGTCAAGGCAGCTGCGGATGTCAATGCCCCCGTTTCCGGAAAAGTTGTTGCAATCAACGAGGCACTGACCGATGACTTTGAAAAAATCAACACGGATCCATACGGTGCAGCCTGGATGATCAAAATTGAGATGAGCAATCCATCTGAATTGGATGCCTTGCTCGATGCAGCTGCGTACGAAAAATCCTGTCACGAGCGGAGTCACTAACATGTTCATACCACATACCGAAGCAGAACGGGATGAAATGCTTCGGGCGATCGGCGTAAACAAATTGGAAGATTTGTTTTGCGACGTACCGGAGCGTTTCCGCTTCCCGGATTTGGATCTTCCACCTGCTCTTTCCGAGATGGAGGCGGTTGCCCAGCTTGATGAGCTTGCCGCCACCAACGATACAGCCCGCTCACTCATATCCTTCCTGGGCGCAGGCGCTTACCATCATTACATTCCATCAGCAGTGGATAGCATCATCCGACGGGGAGAATTTTTTACTGCCTATACTCCATACCAGCCGGAAGTTTCCCAGGGCACTCTCCAGGCAATTTTTGAGTTTCAAAGCCTGGTTACTGCCCTGACTGGCATGGATGTCAGCAATGCGTCCCACTATGACGGTGCTTCTGCAACCGCCGAAGCTGGAATTATGGCATATCACCACTTCCGCGGGAAACGCCCCAGGATGGTGGTTTCACCTTCCGTCCATCCCCACTATCGGCAGACGTTACAGACGTACATGAGCGGATATCCAGACGTTGAAGTGCTGGGGTATGATCAGGATCCTTTTGGCACCCCGGATCAATTGATCCCCCTGGTGGATTACAAAACTTCGCTTGTTGTTGTCCAATACCCAGACTTTTTTGGCAGAATCTTTGATTACACCAACTTTGCTGCTAAAGTTCATGAAATGGGAGCTCTTCTGGCAGTCGCCATTAATCCTATTGCACTTGCCTTGTTGAAAACTCCGGGTGAGTTTGGAGCGGATATTGTTGTAGGAGAAGGGCAGCCACTTGGCATTCCACTTTCCTTTGGAGGTCCATACCTGGGCATCTTTGCGGTCAAAAATGCATTCCTCCGGAAAATTGCCGGGCGGCTTGTAGGTGAAACCGTGGATGGACAGGGGCGGAAGGGATACGTTCTTACCTTAACCGCTCGCGAGCAGCACATCCGCCGGGAAAAAGCAACCTCCAATATCTGCACCAACCAGGGCTTAATGGCGCTTGCTGCTACAGTATATATGTCCTTGTTGGGAAAATCAGGGCTTCAAAAAGTTGCCGAACTTTGCTACCAAAAAGCCCACTACGCAGCCAGCAGAATATCTGAAATTGAAGGGTACAAAGTCATTGCCCAGCATCCATTCTTCCACGAATTTGTGGTGGAATGCCCCCGACCGGTTGCCGAAATCAACGAAATTCTCCTCGATTATGATATTCTTGGAGGTTATGACCTTGGCAAGGAATACCCCTCCCTGAACAGGCATATGCTGGTTGCAGTTACCGAGATGAATGCCAGGGAAGATATTGATGAATTATGCGATGCACTTCAGGAGGCAAGCCATGAGTGAGCCTACCATCTTTGAGTTATCTTCTCCCGGACGTCAAGGGGTCCGATTCCCGGAAGCGGATGTACCTCACACGCAACTCCCCCATGGTTTATTGCGGAGCAATTTTCCATTTCCTGAACTTTCAGAAGTGGATGTGGTGCGCCACTTTACACATCTATCGAGGTTGAATTACTGCATTGACCAGGGTCTGTACCCGCTCGGTTCCTGCACAATGAAATACAACCCGCGGGTCAATGAAGATGCCGCCCGTATGCCTGGATTTGCTTTCACCCATCCCCTTCAACCAGTGGAGACCGTCCAGGGTAATCTTGCGTTGATGTTTGCAATGCAGGAATACCTGAAGGAAATCAGTGGTTTTGCGGGTATCACTTTGCAGCCTGCTGCAGGTGCCCAGGGAGAGTTTGTGGGCGTTATGATCATCAAGGCATATCACCAATCCCGCGGCGATGTTAAGCGCAATAAAATATTGATCCCCGATTCAGCACACGGAACAAATCCCGCCAGCTCTGCCATGTTGGGCTTTGAAGTTGCCCACCTGCCATCAGATTCCAAAGGAAACGTGGATCTGGATGCTCTCCGCAGTATTTGCGATGACACAGTGGCTGGTTTGATGTTAACCAATCCCAATACGCTGGGGTTGTTTGACGAAAACGTTGCAGAGGTTGT
>JAGVUS010000045.1 GCA_019136175.1 Chloroflexota bacterium
ACCATCCTTGTTCAGCTACCTGAGCGAACGGGAGAAAAATAAACCGATATCCAGGTTGGGGTAATAATGGTCCAGAAACCCGCTCCATTTATAACCGAGTTTTATGGCGAGCCGGATCATGGGATAATTTTTCGCCTGCATTTCCAGGGTCATCATCCGTAAATTCAGTTGTACCGCCCAGGCTTGTATGGAAAGTACCAGCGCACTTCCAATTCCCTGCCGACGGAATGATTCAGCCACCACAAGGTCTGAAACCCACACCACCCCGGTTCCTTTATTCTCCCGGATACCAATATAACCCACCAGGTCGCCGTTCAACTGCGCCACCGCCATGGTGGTGAACTCTGTCCATCCCTTTTCAAGATATGTCGAAGGGCGGGGATAATCCAGCCGGGCTGGACGAGGGAGACGCACCTGCCGAAAGATGACTGTTTCTTCGCCTTCCTCCTCGAACTTTTCCATCTGCCAGACAATTGGGGTCTGGGAATGATGTGGAATTTGCATCAGTACAGGAATATCTTCAGCAATTGCAGGTCTGATATGAATTTGTGGCATGAATGCAACCTTTAATTATTCAGGAGTAAGAATTTGGATGGGAATAACACAGGCAGGGTAGGCTGTATTTTGATTATCGTACACCACAAGCCGCAGCAGGTAGTCACCCGGCAGGAGTGCCGATGTATTCCACTGGCTGGTCTCCTGGGAATCCACCGTTTGGGGACGGTTGCCCCCGGCAATGGTATACCAGGTATTACTGCCAGGCGTTGAATATTCAAATTTATAAAAACCCAAATTCGGGATACTTGCCACCACCTTCAGTTCCACGATCCCACGTAATTGATCTCCAGAGGATGGACTGGTCCACTCCACCTGCCCCGGAGAACAACCCTGTTCCAGCGTGGGAATGATGGTGGGTAAAAGGGAAACCACTTCTGTGTCTTGAATTGCAGCAACCGCTATTGTAGGTGTTGGCGTTGCCAGAACATCCAGAGTTGGGGTAGCCAGCGGTTGACGTGAAACAATTTCGGGAGAAACAAATGAAACCAGCAGAAATTGTGCCAGCAGGAAGAAACCGACCAGAACCATCATGCTGACAGCCCCGGTCAGCTTGCGCTGGGCGGATTCGCGTTCCAATCCAAACTGGGCGCTGCGATATTCTTGAAAACCTCCAAGAACCCTTCGCAGGTAGATCAATCCCAACCCACCTAGAACAAGATAGACCCAGATCTGATATTTTTCTAGAAACTGGAGCAGTGGAACCATCCCGAGAGCTTCCCATCCAATCCATGCCTGTCTGCATACCAGAACAGGATTTCACAATTTTGCCAGGACGCCCCGAATAATGGCAGTCATCTTTGGAACCAAAATTTTTCCAGATTCCAGGACTTCCTCGTGGGTGGTGATGGTGCTTCCATCAAGGTTGGCTGCATTGCTGATACCGGAGATACCCAAAACCCGGGTTTTCCCATGAACAGCTACGGTTACTTCGGGAACAGTGGACATTCCAACTGCGTCTGCACCAATCGCCCGCAGGAACCGCAAATCCGCAGGGGTTTCAAACGAGGGACCCGAAAGCCCAACGTACACGCCCTCGCGCACTGCAATTCCATTTTCATCCGCCACCTGGCGTGCAAGCCGGAGCAGTTCCCGATCATACGCCTGGCTCATATCCGGGAACCGTTCACCAAACGCATCCAGGTTGGGTCCCCGTAAAGGATTCAGACCGTTCATACCCATCAGGTTGATGTGATCGGAAATTAACATGACATCACCAGGGCGGTAATCCGGGTGAATTGCGCCTGCAGCATTGGTGACAACCAAATGGCTCACTCCCATGCGCTGCATCACGCGGATTGGAAGAGTCACTTGCTGCATGGTATATCCTTCATAATAATGGATACGACCCTGCATCACCAGTACCGATTTTCTCTCCAGCTGACCAAGCACAATCCGCCCCACGTGTCCCTGTACGGTCGACGAAACCCAATAAGGAATCTCGCCAAAGGAAATACTATCGGGATTTTCAACAGCATCCGCAAGTCCTCCCAATCCAGATCCCAGGATGATTCCAACCTGCGGGCGAATCTTTGTCCTGGTTAATATTGCCTGGACGGATTCGTCTATTTCTTCCATCGTAAACCAATCACGCATGTTCCCTCCAATAAAATTATATCAGATTCGCCTTGAATGCCTCGATTGTGCGGGCGACTGCAACATCGTCTATCCAGTAATGAGTCACGAGCCTGAATCGCCGCGGGGCGACAACCCCCAGCCGCACTCCCCATTTCTGCAGCCGGTTTGCCATATCTGTTGCTGTCAATGGAAAATCCGGTGCCAGTGAAGGAAAAACCATATTGGTTTGCGGCATCCCCATTTCAAAAACAATCCCTGGCAGGCGAGCCAACCCCTCCGCCAGCCATTTTGCCCTGGCGTGATCCTCCACGAGGCGGTCTGTCATCTTTTGGATGGCAATGATCCCAGCTGCAGCAAGGATGCCCGCCTGCCGCATGCCACCGCCCAGCATTTTCCGCAGTCGGCGGGCTTTTTGAATAAATTCCTTTGAGCCGCATAAAACGGAACCCACCGGCGCACACAGCCCTTTACTCAAACAAAAAGTCACCGAATCCACTGGCGCAGTCAAACGACTGGCAGGAACATTCAGAGCGGCAGCAGCGTTGAAGATGCGCGCACCATCAAGGTGGACTTTCATGCCGCGCTCATGTGCAAGGTCAGCCACATCCCGGGTATATTTTTCAGATAAAACCACTCCGCCGCAACGGTTGTGGGTGTTTTCCAGGATAACCAGGCGGCTGATGGGATGGTGAATATCATCTGCACGAATGGCGGAGCGGATATCCTCCAACAGAAGGGTTCCATTGGGCTGATTGATCTGGGTATTGGCAAAAATCCCGCCAAGCGCCGATATTCCACCGCCCTCAAAGAGAAAAGTATGCCCAAGGTTCCCCATGATCACCTCATCCCCACGCTCACAATGAGCAAGGACGGCAATCAGGTTGCCCATGGTTCCGGATGCCACAAACAATCCGCCCTGCATTCCCATCTTCTGGGCAGCCAGCGCTTCCAGCCGGTTGACAGTGGGATCCTCTCCATAGACATCGTCCCCCACTTCCGCCTGAGCCATTGCCTCCCGCATTTCAGGGGTTGGATGTGTTACCGTATCGGAACGCAAGTCGATCACTGACATTTCAATCTCCTATCCACCATGAGTTCGCAATTGTTGGATTATTTTTTCAAGATCTGCGGGCAGGGGTGCAGTAAAGGTTTGCTCCTCCATCTGACCGGGGAGCAAAATTGTCAATCGGGTAGCATGAAGAAAATGTCTTTCCAAGGGCAGGCTGGGTTTCCGCCTTCCATAAAGGGAGTCCGCAACAATCGGGCAACCCAGGAATGCCATGTGCAGGCGGATCTGGTGTGTCCTGCCCGTCAGCGGGTGTGCTTCAATCAAAGTATGATGAGCATACGTCTCCACAGTCTGGTATTCTGTGACTGCTTCCCTGCCCTTTTGCAGGGTGGTAACTGCCATTTTTCTGCGATGCGCTGGATCACGCCCAATGGGAGCCTCAATTCTTCCCGTCGGGGTTGGCGGAGTGCCATCAACCAGTGCCAGGTACACTTTCCGCACCCGGCGGAGGCGAAACTGCTCCTGCAGCCAGCGATGAGATCGATCATTCTTTGCTACCAGGATCAATCCGGATGTATCCTTGTCCAGGCGGTGAACCACGCCCGGACGCAGCTCCCCTCCGATTCCTTCCAGTTCTGGTGCATGCGCCAGGGCAGCATGCACAAGCGTCCCCGTCTTATGACCCGCACCCGGATGAACAACCATCCCGGCAGGTTTGTTGATGATCATTAAATCATCGG
Organism: Chloroflexota bacterium; assembly: GCA_019136175.1. Lineage (GTDB taxonomy): Bacteria > Chloroflexota > Anaerolineae > Anaerolineales > Anaerolineaceae > CALMHE01. The sequence goes on from JAGVUS010000045.1 coordinate 3,883, forward strand.
ATTCAAAGATCACATCCAGTGGAATCTCCTCCGGAATCAATCCAACTGGTTCCGGTTCAGGGATGGTAACAACAACCTTCTGCCCGCGGTTCAGGATATGGCTGGTTTTCGTAACCACCTGCCCATCAACCAGCACCTGGTTGTCTCGGATCAATCCTTGCAGGCGGGAACGGGAAAATTCTGGCAGGCAGCTGACAAGGTACTTGTCCAGCCGTTCTTCACCAGCCTGGACCAGGAATTCAAGTAACGAACCACTCACGAAGAACCTTCCTCAGGTTTGGGGATTTCCCTGTCGGGTGGAAACGTTAATTTTTCCATTCGTTCCGCTTTTTCCCGTCGTTCCTGCAGCCAGATGCCCAACAGGAGGACAAATACTCCCACCGTGATGGATGCATCCGCAATATTCCAGACCGGGAATGAACCAATGGCAATAAAATCGGTGACGTGCCCAATCGTAAGACGGTCAATCAGGTTGCCCAAGGCACCCGCCATTTGCAGGCTCATGGCAAGGCGCAGAGTCCAATCCTGCCTGGGAACCCGGGGATAATATATGAGTATCGCAATCGAAATGATAAATGCCAGGATAATAAAAACAGTTCCCATCCCCTGGAATAAACCAAATGCCGCCCCGGTATTATACCAATGGACAATCCGGGCAAACGGTGCCAACCATTCGGGTCCCCAGCTTGCGCCAAACGCAATATTGGAACGAACCCACGACTTGGCCCATTGATCCAGCAGGATAATCAATCCCACGGGGACAAGCAACATGAAATAATCCTGGATATACCGTTTCAATCAAACCTCCAATGCATTGTTCCCCCATTTTACCGCATTTTCCTGCCCGCCAAGCTCTGCGGTCCATTCCAGCCCACGCGCCGGGAAAGATTATGTTTCTTCGTGGATATCTAACCCAATTACGGAATCTTCAGGCTGCCAAACAGAAAATTTACCAGAGCCAAGCACCATCAACAGCCCGCCGCTGAGAAACGCACACCATTCCAGCCATCCCCCGCCGTGCGAGAGAATAAAACCAACCAGCAGCACAGTCACCACGCCTGTCAGCCGCCCAATGGCTCCAATCAACGCCCATATGGCAATGGCACCAAGAAAAACCAGCCGCCCGGCATTCATCCCTTGGATCAACCCGGAAATATACATTCCCAATGCAGACACCACCAGCACCAGGCGCGGGAACAGAGGCAACCATTGACCCAGCCAAACTGGTGGTGATGTCATAAACCGCACAACCGGTTTTCCTGCCGCCGCCTGGTATTCAGCAATAAAACCCAACAGGTAAGGAATAAACAAAAAG
>JAGVUS010000102.1 GCA_019136175.1 Chloroflexota bacterium
TCTTGCCTTTGTTTTGATTTTTTTACTCTCGGGCATTCGATCCATTCGCGCTGGTCAAAAATTGTTTTTCTTCCGCAAACGGCGTGAATTGACCATGCGTGGATGGCGGTTAATTCTGATCAGCATCCTGCTGGGTGGTCTGGCTTTCACTGTCCGGCAGTTTGCCGAACCAACAATTTACCGGGTGTTTCCTCCAACACCAACCGTGACTCTTACACCCACCATCACATTGACACCAACAATCACGCTGACGCCAACGATCACACTGACACCGACGATCACCAATACACCCTCCATTACACCCACACCCTCCATGCCGCAAGTGATTGCCACCCTGTTTTCCCTAACGCAAATCCCACCAAATTCGGATGCGGCATTCAGCTTGATCCAAATATCATTGGAAATTGATGAAAACCGCCAGCCAGTCAACCCGGGGATTGAGTTTTCCAACCCAATCCGGGAATTATTTGGCACGTTTTCATACAACAACATGAATGATGGTGCGCAATGGACTGCGTGGTACGGGCGGGTATGGGTATACAGATTGTGCTCCCGATGCCAGCGAGTGGCTGCCTGGAGAGTATGAGGTGCAGATGTTTCTTGGGAGCGGGTGGGTTACTTCCACCCGGTTTACCGTTACGGGTGACCCTCCCACGCCTGCGCCGACCCGAACATTAACCCCGACGCCGACTCTCTCACCAACGATCACCTCCACGCCGACACCCACTGGAACTGCAACACCCAGACCAACATTGACGCCATCCAGGACGCCCACCATTACACCAACGCGTACGGTGACCAATACCCCCAGACCAACCCATACCAGGATGCCAACTGCAACAGAACCAAATCCATAACGACTAGATGGATATGGTTCCTTTCTGTGGTTCAAGGCTGGATGCAATTCGGGCAGCAAGCAATGCATTGTTTTCCAAAAGCGCAAGATTGGCTTTTAGAGTGGCACCGGCACTGATTTCGCCAACCCGACCGAGCAGGAAGGGGGTGACTGCCGCTCCGGTAATGCCCATGATATGAGCGTCTTCCAGGGCGCGTTGAATGATGGTTTCCACCTCATCCCTGGGGAGTTCGTTTTCTTTTGGTACGGGCTGGACGACCAGGATGGCACTTTTCATGCCAAGCCGCCAGTGCTGTTCTGCTATCCTGGCAATCTCAACGGGAGTCTCCGCCCGGAAGGGGATTTTTATGCCACTGGATTGGGAGTAAAAAGCAGGGAATTCATCCGTCTGGTATCCAATCATCGGCACTCCCATGGTTTCCAGATATTCCACAGTGGCAGGCAGGTCCAGGATTGCTTTTGCTCCGGCACAAACAACAACCAGAGGCGTCCGTGCAAGTTCAGGGAGGTCAGCAGAGACATCAAATTGGGTGCCTCGATGGACACCTCCAATGCCACCGGTTGCAAACACGCGGATCCCTGCTCTGTGTGCAGCAATCATGGTTCCGGCAACGGTTGTTCCGCCGGTTCGTTTTTGTGTCATGGCAGGTGCAAAATCCCGCCTGCTGATTTTGACTGGATTGCTGGCTGCTGCCAGGGATTGGAGCTCTTCATTGGTAATCCCAATATGCAATTCTCCCTCCAGCAAGGCGATTGTTGCTGGTGCTGCTCCATTCTGCCGGATCACATCTTCCAGGTGTTGTGCCAGTTCCAGGTTGATGGGATGCGGTAATCCATGGGTGATGACAGCAGACTCCAAGGCAACCACAGGAAGGGACAACTGAAGTGCCTTTGCTACATCAGGATGAAGAATCATAAAGGTGCCTCCAAGGATCCGAAATTTGAGTGGGTGTGCCTACAGGAAATGATATCCCTTTGTCTCGGCGCAACGTACCAGGATTTGGTGGATTTTCTCCAAGGATTGCTGGATTTGGGCAATCTCTTCTTCGCGATTTTCCTGTGCCTGCAGAATGGTCAGAGATTGGTTAAGCTTTCCGGCATAAACCCGGTAGAGGTTGCAAATGGAATCCTCAAACGGTAATTGTTGCTGCCTGCTTTCCAGGTAGGCAACAATTACCTCCTGGGTGGCGCGATTGAGTTCCGCTTCATATGCCTGCCGCCGCAGTTGATGGAATTCAACGTCGCTTCTTCGCGCACGATTTTCCATTGTGATTTGCCAGGCTTCCTGGTTTTGCTTCGGGACGATTTCCGCCGGAACATACCAAGTGCCAACGTCAATCCATTCCAGCTGAATTCCCTTGCTCCTGGCTCTCCTGTGAAATTCCTTTGATAATGGCGAAAACCGCTGGCTGATCTGCGTCCGGGGGACATAATTCGGAATATTAATGGGGATGTCACCACCGCTTGTGCCCTGTGCCGTCAGTTTGGAGATATCGGTGATTCCAATTGCACTGATAATATCGCTGAGGGTATGGTCACTGATAAAATTTTTGAATTCACCCTGTACCAACCCCTTCATGGCGCTTTCAAGGGGATCCACATTTTCTTCAATGACCAGATGTCGGATAGCCTCTTCATCATAGGAGTATGGAGCTTCCGATGGAGCATCCGTGGAACCAATTTCACCGGATGTGACTGTCCGGCTGCTTGATTTGGGTCGCAGGACAGAAAAAATGATCCGAATTCCCTTAATGGTAATCAGGATACCATCCTTGGTGCGGTTGGAGATGTCGAATTGGATCGTCTGGTCCCGCAGGTCGATGACAGAGCGTAATCGTTCAAAACCATCCAACTCGTACACCCCGTCCTGTGGAGATTTGGGCGGACCAATAACCACCAACTCTCCGTTAATTTTTTCAAAAATGGCGACGTTTTCATAACTGATGATGACTCTGCCGGGACCACCAATCCTAAATATTCTTGAGTTTCTGTCAGACTCGCGAATATCCCCATTCTCAATGTGGATTGTCAGCTCCGGGTTCATAATTGGATCAATCGGGAGGGAAAAGGCAGCCTGTTTGATATAACTCCGGGTAACCCGAGTGTCGTTAATTTCAAAGATATCATCCTGGTAAATCGCTGCATATTCCAATGCAATGATCAGGGGAAATAGAATCGCCAGGATGGGGGCAATCACATCCCATGCAAAATATGATTTTGTCAATATAAGCCATAATGCCAGAATCAATGTGGAAATTGGATCCCGTTCACTTTGTTGCAGGATGAAGCCCAATCCCCATGAATCTGGGGGGTGGACCAGGAAAGCAATCATTGTCCAGGCAATCAAGAAGAACACAACAAAAAGCGTAAGTCTAGCCAGTCCCGATGGACGGGAAAAAGAAAATACCTGGTTGAAGAATGTTTCCACCAGTTTGGTCAGGAAATCATCTGAGTTTGCGGGCGAGGAGTGTTGATTCCTTGTTGTCATCAGGACGAATACCCTTCCAACCACTCCATAATTTGCTCCAGTTGCTTTACTGCATCGGGGGATTGCACCTGTAAATGTGGATTGCGAGTATAGAGTTGGATGTGTGCAGAAAGGAATGATCTGAGAGCGGTATTATCCTTTATTGGGGAGGACGCGTTGATTTGATCACTTGTCAGTTGTGCCGAGATTCCGTTTGCCAGGTCCAACAGAGCCTGCTTCCTTGAAGTTTCGCTTTCGGTAAGACGAGCCTGGTTGACAAGATCGCGCTCCTGCCTGGCTCTTGTCAACCAGGTGCTCTGCCAGCGTTCATTAAACTTATTCTCGATCGCCTGGGGGAGTTTTAAATTGGTAATCATGACTGTTTTGACATGAATACCATGTTCATTAAGGATTTGGAACTCCCGATGCTCAATGACCCTACCTTGGATGAGCCCCTCTGGAGGAGGTTCGGTCATTCGCTGGTTAATGTTTTCTTTGATCCTAGATAAACCATTTTTAGTCTCGGGTGTTAACTTGGGTGTTAACTTAGGTGTTAACTGGAAGAGCTCCTCAAGAGTGAATTTTTGCACATACTCCTTCCACAGGTCAGCAGCCATGTAAACGGGCAGCATGTTCCAGGGTTGGACGCGCTCGGGGGAATCCACGGAGGCATTCAAGTTCACTTTTTGACCGAGCACCGCAGCTCTCACCGAAGAGGGGGTAAAGCCCCAGGGGGAAAAACCTGAACCCATATCAGATTGAAGTGAAAATTTTACAATAATGGTTGGAACCACTTCAATTCCATCGCGGGTGAACGCACGGGTTTCAAACCGCCGATTCTGCCTGGCTTGATATTCGGCGTCGCTTTCCTTTTTCCCTTGAACAGCAAATGGATTTTCATCCGTCCTAGGACCCAATGATTTCTTTTGGGTACGCAAGTCCACAGATCCGGCGATCGTCTCCTGTAAACCGGTGAAAATAACCCCAGGTCCGACCGCCCGGGTAGGTTTTGTGGGGCTTCGCAGAACCGCTCCGCTGGCAGCATCCAACAGGATGACACCCGGTCCCCATCGCTGCATTTCCTGTTTCCGCTTGATGATTTCCCCATTTTTAATGTGGACTGCAGGTCCATGAAAGCCAAATATGTATGAAAATAGTCGTTCAAACGCGCTCAACCGGTCGTTGGCTGAGCGCAGGGGAAGAATAAATTGAGCAAAGAAAAATGTCCAAAACAGGAAACCCCCGCCGCAGATCATCAAATCAATCACCAACCGGGTGCCATTTGTTCTGAACCCGCCATTTGCAAGCAGGAGAATGATGTAAAAAACAATCATTCCCAGGGCAATGAAAAAAGGTCGCTTTAAGGATGACCAGGGGATAAGGCGGATTCTGATCCTGTGCATACCTCAATTTTATACCAAAAACCCCAAACTGAATTGCAGATATTCCGGGGAAGGTGTTTGCACAGGGTTCAGGTTCCAGCACGGGAAATTGGAGATACTTTATGCTAAAATGAAACTGCCAGCAGGCAGAAAGGGAACCTATGCTCCGATCCTTCTTTATTGCTTTATCGAAAGCCACATGGGCACAACGATTAATAACCAGGTGGAAATTTGCCTGGTCGGTTGCATCCCGGTTTATAGCCGGGGAGACTTCCGAAGAAGCCATCTGCGCGGTGGAACGGCTGAACCAGGCTGGGATTCTGGCAACTCTGGATCATCTTGGTGAAAACACTTCCTCTTTGCAGGAGGCGGAACAGGCTACGCTGGATGTATTGGAAATCCTGGAAAGGATTGAAAAAAACGGAGTCCAGTCAAATGTTTCCATTAAACTCAGCCAGCTTGGCTTGACAATTGATGAGGAACAGTGCCGCAAGAACCTTTTACGGATCTTTGAGAAAGCCAGCCAAAGTGGCAACTTCATCCGGATTGACATGGAAGATGCATCTCTGACAGATAAAACTCTTGAAATCTTGGAGTGGGCACACGCCAGTGGTTACCCAAGGGTCGGAATAGTCATTCAATCCTACCTGTACCGAAGCCAGACGGATGTTCGGAAACTGCTGCAATCAACAACAAAAATCCGCCTGGTAAAAGGTGCATATAAGGAATCTGCCCAGGTTGCCTACCCGGCAAAGAAGGATGTGGATGAGAATTTTGATCGTCTTCTCGATGATATGCTGGATGCAGTTGTCCGGTTGGGTGAACCATACAGCACAGGTGATGGACGGATTCCCCCGATTCCCGCAGTGGCAACCCATGATATTCACCGGATTGATTATGCCAGGAAGGCATTGGAAAACCGGGGATTACCCAAGGATGC
>JAGVUS010000370.1 GCA_019136175.1 Chloroflexota bacterium
TTAGTAGCGGGGAGTGGATTCGAACCACTGACCTCCGGGTTATGAGCCCGACGAGCTGCCTCTGCTCTACCCCGCAATGATGACCAGATTATACCCCCCCGGAGGGGAACCGTCAAGTGCAGGTTTTACCGGCGTGCCTTGAGAATCACCCGGATGGGCGTCCCAGTGAATGGGAACTCCTCACGGATGCGATTTTCCAAAAACCGGATGTAGGTGAAATGCGCCAGTTTCGGATCATTAACGTGCACCAGGAAGGTCGGCGGATTTGCGCCCACCTGGGTGCCATAATACACCTTTAACGCCCTGCCCGACTTGGAAGACGGGATATGCACATCCTGGGCGGTCTGGAGGATGCGGTTAAGCGCACCGGTGGGAACCCGCGCAAGCCGTTCCTCCTGCACCCGCAGTGCCATTGGCAGCACCTGGTCCACCCGCTGCCCGGTTTTTGCGGAGATGAAGAGGATGGGGACATAGCTGAGGAATTTCAGCTCCTGCCGGATGCGTTCGGTGTACTGCTGCAGGGTATGGGTATCCTTTTCCACGGCATCCCATTTGTTCACCACCACCACAGCGCTCTTCCATGCATCCAGGATGAAACCGGCAATATGCGCGTCCTGGGCAGTCAATCCGCCCGTGGCATCCACCACCAGCAGCGCCACATCTGCCCGCTCGATGGCGCGGAGGGAGCGAATGACGCTGTATTTCTCCACCCCGCGCTCAATCCTGCCGCGCCGCCGGATTCCAGCAGTATCAATCAGGGTCAACGGCAGACCATCATAATCCATGCGGGTATCGATCGCATCCCGCGTGGTACCGGGAATATCGCTCACAATCGCCCGATCTGCACCCACCAGGCGGTTCAGCAAGCTGGATTTGCCCACATTGGGCTTGCCTACAATGGCAATCTTGATTGAATCATCTTCCTCCGGCTCCCCCTTGGGAAAGGATTCCACCAATACATCCAGCAGGTCGCCGGTACCAGTGCCGTGGACGGCGGAGATGGGGTGCGGTTCCCCCATTCCCAGTTCAAAAAATTCCGGCGCACTGCTCCGCAGACCGGCGCTATCCGCCTTGTTGACCACCAGCAAAACAGGGGGATAAGGGCTGCCATCGCGAATCTGCTGGCTCCGGCGCAAAATCTGGGCAACTTCCCGGTCGGCGGGCGTCACGCCGCTGATGGCATCCACAACGAACAGGACCACATCCGCTTCCTGGATGGCGATTTCTGCCTGGGATCGAATTTCCTCAATAAATTCCGCCGATCCAACCGAGAGGGGAGTCCGCCCGCCCTCCGAGGGATCAATTCCACCGGTATCCACAATGAAAAATGGAATTCCGCTCCATTCCCCTTCCGAAAGCAGCCGGTCCCGGGTGGTGCCGGGAGTATCATCCACAATTGCCAGCGGTTCACCCGCCAGGCGGTTAAACAAGGTGCTTTTGCCCACATTGGGGCGCCCCACCAGGGCGACAACAGGTTTTCTCATTGTTCTCCTTACGGTCTCGGCGTTGCGGTCCCCCCCCGGGCAATCACCACTTCCACGGTCTCCGGCAGGATGGACTGAATCACCAGGTCCGACACCGCCAGTTCCACAATCGGGTACAGGACATGAATCCCCTCCGGCAGACCAGTGACATCCACTGTCACCCGCAGCGACGCCGGGGTTAATGCATCCAGCAGAGGAAGCGGTCCGCTGATAATCACCGTTACCAGTTCCGGAGACACCTGGGCATCGAATCCGGCAGCCAGCCCCACAACTTCCACGGGCATGTTGGAGAAGGGCAGGCTGCTTTCAATGGCAGCAATACCCACCCGCACCAGGACGCTTGTCTGGTCTCCCACCACGGAAACCCCTTCCGGCAGGTTCAGGTTCAAAAAGATGTCAATATCATCCTTGGCGCCGGTCAGGTCCAGCGGGAGCGTCTCCACGTAGCCGGGCAGGGTGTTCACAATTTCCGGGTCAGCCGAAAAAACGGTTACAGCCGGTGGAAATACCGAGATGTTTGTGAGGCGGTACCCGCCAGCGACCTGACCCGTCACCACCACGTTGACAACCACGCTGCGGTACCCAAACCGCTGGGTGATTGGCTGGGTAACAGTAACCACGCCAGGGATGATGGTCAAGCCGTCCACCGGAACCTCCCCTGCATCCACCGCCTGCAGAGTGATTGTCCGCGTGATGGACTGCTGCGCGCCGGAAATATCCAGCACCGCCCGGACTTTTTTCACCCGCTCCGCCTGGGATTGCGGACCCACAACGGTCACCGTGCGGGCGTCCAGGGTGGGGAAACCCGCCTGGTACCCGATTGCCGGTTCGCCGCGTATCTGCAGGTCCACCATGTAATCATTGGACAGCAGGGTTTCGAGTTTGATTTCCACTGTTTGCGGGGTGTACGAAATCACACGCACCGGGCGGGCATTGACCTGCAAGTCAACCGGCAGGATATGCGTACCCGGCTCCAGACCGGACAGATCAACCACTGCCCGCAGAACATCCTGCTGATTGGTCAATTCCAACCACACGGATTGCGGTGCGCTGAGAGTCACCTGGACGGTGCCAATCTCATCACCCACCAGCACAAGCCCCGGATCCTGTCCAATCAACTCAATTTCAACCGGCTGGGGAAATACATCCTGCCGGGTTGGATCGTTGGATGTTACGGCAAGCACCCAGACAGCAACCGCCAAAATAAAGGCAGTGATGAGGGTGGGCAGTATCTTAATCAATCGCCGGAATGAGTTGACCATCAATCCTCCGGTTTTCGCGGCAAGCGATGCTCAAACCAGCGCTGAAAAAATAGGGTTGGCTGCACCATCCCGGCACGATCCGCCTGGAAAAACGCCAGCAGGATGTTCTCCAAGCGTTCGCTGTCCAGCCGTCGAATCATTCTGCCACCCTGCGCAACAGAAACGGATCCTGTTTCTTCCGATACCACCACGGCGATGGCATCACTGACTTCTGAAATACCCAGCGCTGCCCTGTGGCGCAATCCCATGCGGCGGTCTGCAGCGCGGTTTAATACCCCGCTTGCCGAAAGCGGCATCACACACGAAGCCGCAATCACCTTGTCATCCACCAGGATGGCAGCACCGTCGTGCAGAGGGGTGTTGGGATAAAAAATCTGCAACAGCAATTCGGTCGATGCCCTGGCATTCAGCAGGATGCCCGTCTGCATGTATTCCCGCAGGTTGTCTTCCCGCTGGAGGACTATCAGCGCGCCGTGCTGGCGGGCTGAAAGCCGGGCACAGGTTGTTACCGTGGTGCGAATCATCTGCCGCACCAGTTCATCATTGGATCGGCGGGCAGGAAATGCCAGCGGATTGGGACCCGCGCGTCCAAGGCGTTCCAGACCGCGCCGGATTTCCGGCGCAAAAATGACCGGCACAGCCAATAAAAGAGCGGGCAATGCATTGGTAATGAGCCAGGAAAATGCCTGCAAATTCACCAGGCTGGTGAGGATTGCGAGGGCAACCACCAGAAGAAGAACGCCGCGCAGTAAAACCATCGCCTGGGTATCCCGCAGGAGCATGAGAATGCCAAACAGGACGGCTGTCACCAAAACCAGGTCCAGGATACTCAGCCAATCCAGGCGTTGAAACAGAAAGATGATTTCGTTGAGCAGTTCGTCCAAAGGGTCAGTCCATCCAGTAGACCGGTCAGATGGGGCGCAATACCCGATCCTGCCGTAAAAGCTTGAATAACAAAACCGTATTGGGTGGCATGGATTCAATCGCAGCTTCCTGCCAGGCAAGCACACCCAGTTTTTCCGGGGTACGGGGTTCGTATCCCAGGGATTTCCAGATGGCTGCCTGTTTTGCCAGTTCGGGGGTGGCAAAAATAAGGGATGCTTCGCATTGCAAGTCCCGGGAAGCACGCTCCATTTCATTGATCAACACAGGCAATGCCTGTGAAACAGCCACCGATGGATCCAATACAATATCAGTGGTTCGGGCTACCAGGTTTTCCACCTGCCATCCCAAAACACCTGCCAGGGTTTTCCCAACGTGCAGCAGCATGAATGCCTGTTCGCCGAAGGCTGCCATGATATCCTCCCGCGTCAGGGAGGGTCTGGGGTTGGTCAACCGGTTGATCAGGTCGGCGATTTCACTGGAGTGCCGCGGACCACCCCGAACCACACTTAACTCGCCGGGTGTGGCGCCTGCCGGGCGGGACGGAGCAGCAGGTTCCTCCTGCGCCGGGGTGATCTTCTGCCAGGCGGTCACCACCTGCCGCCAGGTATCCTCAAACGTGCCGATGTTGCGAATCACAACCTGGGCAGCGGATACCTTTTGCTCCTGGGGAGGTTGGGCGGCAATCCGCTGGCGGGCATCCGTTTCACTCATCTTGCGATGCTGCATCAGGCGGCGCAGTTGAACTTCGGGGGGAGCATAGACCGCCCAAAGGCTGTTGCAATGCCCCGCCAGCCCGCTTTCGATTAACTTGATCGCCTCAATCACCACCACCTGGTGGGTTGTCCGCTGGATAAAATAATCAATTGCCTGGAGAACATAAGGGTGGATCAGTTTTTCCAGCTGCACCAGAGCGGATGGGTCATTAAAAACCAGTCGCCCCAGTTTGGCGCGATCCACCTCGCCATCCGTCCCCAACACCCAGGTACCAAACAATTGGACCACCGCAGCATGCCCGGGTGCTCCTTTTGCCATCACGCGGTGGGCAAGCGCATCTGCGTCAATACCGTAAGCACCCAAATGCTCCAACATGCGCCGGACCACGCTCTTTCCGGTGCCAATGTTACCCGTCAATCCAATGACAAATTTACCTCGCCACCTGCTCACCCGGACACCTCGGTATTGATTGGGGATCTATGCAACCTGAATATTATTATACCATCTTACATAAATGAAGATTTTTATCAGGAAAATCCATGTATTTTATTATCATCCAATTAATATGATTATTTCCATCTTCTCCCCTCTTGACTTTAGCTGTATAATTCCGGCGATTATTCCATCAGGAGGCAGGTCATGGCTCAACCCAAGAATTCATCCCTAACGCTCTGGCAGCAGTTTCTCAGAGATCTGACAGCAGAAAAATTCACCTGGCATACGGCAAAGGATTACCTGTTCATCATCCTGGGCGCCCTGGTGCAGTCGCTTGCCATGCGCCTGTTTCTGGTGCCTGCCCAGTTAACCAGCGGCGGAATCAGCGGTGCAGCCCAGATCATT
>JAGVUS010000462.1 GCA_019136175.1 Chloroflexota bacterium
GGTCGTCTTGGGGATTGGATGAATCATCATTGCCATCCCCATCAAACTCGAACATGCCAAGGTCGGCAAGCCCTTCGGTCATAAAAAGATTGTCGAGGGCATCCTCGATGACATCGGCTATGTCATCATCATCGGTTTCCTCCAGGAGCTTTTCCAAAGCATGCCGTACACCCTCTCCGCCAATTGAGGATAATGCCCAGACGATTTCCAGAAAGACTTCCTCATCCTCAATACCCTCTTCCAGTCGTTCCAACAAAGGTTTGCGGGCTTCCTCCAGTGCAAGTTCTCCTGCTGCGTGGATGGCATCAACCTGGACGGATATCCGGGGGTGGTCGATCATTGCCATGACGTTTGTCCGCCATTGTTCATTTGCCGAGCGCCCCATGGCAACCAGGGCGCTGTTCAACCACTCGTTTTCTTGCTTCTTGTATGCTTCCCGAATCAGGGGCGAAATTTCTTCACGACTGGAATATCCGAGTGATTCCAGTGCCCTCCGCCGGACCAGTTCTGATCCTGATTGCCGATAGGCGGCAAGGAGCGCATCCTCGCATGCATTCAGGATCTGCTGGCTGATTTCCTCCAACTCACCGGCGTAAATAAAATAACCCAATCCGGCAGCCGCCTGGGCTCGAACTCCAACTTCCGGGTCCGATTGAAGGAGGTTGATCAGAGCAGGTGCAAGTCCCTCGCTGATGGAACCCCAAAGGAGGCGGATGGCAATCACGCGCGCTTCCGGATCGTCATCCTTCAATGCCAGCCTGGCAATTTCCTCAAAAGAAACGGTGTAATCGACTTCTTCCAGGTCTTCAAGGTCTTGCAGCAGGTTGATTCGCCTTTGTGGTTGAATTTGTTTCCAAATTTTTTTTAGTTCAACCCGGTCGCGAATTTCCAAATCGGAAAAGGATCTCAGGTAACTGGGAGGAAAGGGTTTGTCCTGATCAAGCAGCGCTGCCCGGACTTTGGAGAAGGGGATATGTTTTTCAGGAGACAAGGAAATCCTCCCTCGGTTAAGGAATCTGGATCGGGTTTAGAATATCCTGTGCTGTTACAAACACCATCAATAGGATGAGGAGAACAAATCCAGCCAGGTTGATCATATTCTCATACTGGACGGGGATACGCTTGCGGAAAATCAATTCCGGCAGCAACAATAAAATTCTGCCACCATCCAGGGCGGGAATGGGCAGGAGATTGGTGAACCCCAGGGCAACAGAGATGATTCCCAGCAGGGTCAATACGTTCAATCCGGATGTGCCGGGTTGACTCTCCGTTGTTTCCAGGTCTTCTTCGCGGGCATTATCATAGATGGAGTACATTCCAATGGGTCCAACCATCCGGGCTTCCTCGGGGTTGACCTGTCCTGTGATCAGTTTCCCCGGTAATTCAAAAAGCTGCCGACCCTGGCTGAGTGTGATTTGCACTCCCCATGGGATGGCTTCAAAAAATGAAACTGGCTCGACCGGATTGCTCATATATATACCCAATGCTCCTTCACCAGCTGGCGGATTAACCCGTGGTGTAAGTTGAATATCCACGGTTTCTCCGTTTCGCAGCATGGTGATTGTAATGGGAGTGCCGACGTTTGCCTTGACTAGTGTAGAAAGTTCATTCATGGATTGAATGGGAGTACCATTAATTGCCTGCACCTGGTCACCTGCCAGGATCCCCGCCTGTTCTGCCGGGGAGTTGGGGGTGGTGGATGTGATGATCACAATTCTCTCGTTGGGTGCGCCGGTTTGGGCAAACAGGATGGAAAATAGGAGCACCCCGGTCAGCAGGTTCATCAATGGACCGCCCAGGAGCACAGCAAACCGGACAAGTGGTTTGGCGGCTGCCATACCGCCTGGCACTTCTGGATCGTTTTCACCTTTTGGACGGACAAATGCACCAAAGGGAATCCAGTTCAGTGTGAATTCCGTTTCCCGGAATTGAAACAATTTGACGGCACGGGGTGGAAAGCCAAACCCGAATTCCTCAACTTCAATTTTGAATAACTTGGAGGCAATGTAATGCCCCAACTCGTGCAGGAAGATTAATAAACCCAGAGCCAGAATAAACTCAAGGATTCGAAGCAGCGAAGTTATAAAGGTTTCCATTCTTGTTTCCTGTAATTTTGTAGTATGTAATTAAAGCAACGATTTGATTATATCGCACACGTTCATATCTGCAAAATTATCGCACACTGTTCCCCATTCGCCGAGAAGTATTTCGGATACAATAAAAAAGTATGAACATGGCGCAAGAACAACGATCTTCTCATCATTTTTTATGGCTGGGGTTGCTTTTATTTGTGGTTTTTTCGATTGCGTTCCTGCTCCCGATACTTCCGAACGATTTTTGGTGGTATTTGCGACTCGGCGGGGATATCTTGATGAATGGCGAAATCCTCTCCGTGGATACGTACACTTCCACGATTTATGGAACACCCCAGGTGTACCCAATGTGGCTTTCTGCGATATTCTTTTTTTGGATCCATGAATTTGGCGGGCTGCCATTGATCGGTCTCATCAGGGGGATCATGATCGGCGCGTTTTTTGTTGTCTTGTGGCTGACTTGTGCACGGCAGGGCTTGCCTGGTTGGCTGATTTTTATCCTCTCATTTCTTAATATCCTTGCAGGAGCAAATAATTGGGCTGTTCGTCCGCAGATGTTTGTCTATCCCCTCTTTGGGATAACCTTATGGGTTGTGGATGGGGTATTACATCGGCTGGATCAATGCAAAGAATCTTATCGATTCAGACTTAGCCGGTGGGAGATGGCTTTGATTCCAATTTCTGCATTGTGGGCAAATTTACATGGATCGGTCATTATTTTATTTTTCCTCCTTGTCCCCATGCTGTTTGAGAATAGACTTTGGAAGAAATACTTGTTGATCATTGGAGTATGTTTCCTGGCAACTTTGATTAACCCGCGTGGTATTTTGCTGTGGAGCGATACATTTTCATTGCTCAATTCAGGTGGCAATGAATTCAGCCGAGAATGGGCTCCCCCCACGAATTCTCACTGGCAGATGTATATCTTTTTTGCTTGGCTACTGGCAATGATCCCTCTAGTGGGATTATCCCGTACCCGGTATCATGTTCCCCAGTGGTTTTGGCTGCTCGGTTTTGGCTGGATGGCGCTATCCGGAACACGGTATGTGATCTGGTTCCTGGCAATCCTGCTTGTGCTGAGTGCCAAAGCATTTGGACAGTGGAAGATCATTCCGTTTAATCCAACGGAGATTCGAAAAGACAGGTTCCAGCTGGCGATGTTTTTTGTGTTATTGATATTGCCACTGGTTTTTCTACCTGGTATCCGGCAGGTTTGGTGGGATCAGGCTCCACCCTCTCTTTCAGCTGATACCCCTGTTGAGGCGGTGGATTGGTTAAAAAAACATCCGGAAATTCCCCGCCCCTTGTTTAACAATTACGTGTTTGGCAGTTATCTGGAATATGCCATCCCGGATTTGCCCGTCTGGATTGATACCCGTTTTTATCCATTCCCGAAGGAAATTTGGCAGGATTATCTGTCCATTTCCAATGCTGAGCTGGAATGGGAACAGAAACTGGAATCATACGGAATTGCCAGCCTGATCCTGGATCCAAATGCCCAAACCATGCTGGTCGAAGAATTGAACCGCAAAGGAGGGTGGTGCAAGGAATATCAGGATTTGACTGCAGTTATTTATATAAAGTGTCAACCCTGACGTGCCGGTGAGTTTGGCTTGATAAACGTTCCCAAGCGCAGCTCAGTGAATGCGGTTTGTAATTCATCCCGGGTGTTCATTACAATGGGACCGCCCCAGGCAACAGGTTCCTTCAAAGGTTTACCGCTGATTAATAAGAACCTGGCGCCATTCCCACCGGATGTGATGACAACCTGTTCACCATCAGATAACCGGACAATCAGACCCTCACCAGCTTGCAGGATGTCAGTTTCTTCGGAAAACCTGGCTCCTCCCCGGAACAGCAGGACGAAAACTGTATGACCGGGTGTTGTGGGATGCGACCACTGTTGATTGGGGTGGAGGGTAACATCCAGGTATTCGGGTGAGATGACAATGTCCTGAACTGGACCGGACGTGTTGCCCACGGATCCGCAGATGATCCGGATCATCCCCTGGGGGATTTCCACAATGGGAATATCCTGCGAACGAATATCCCGGTAACGCGGTTCCATCATTTTCTCACTGGATGGTAAATTAGCCCATAATTGAAAGCCACTCATCCGCCCTTCGGCATTTCCTTTCGGCATTTCCTGATGGATGATCCCAGAACCAGCGGTCATCCATTGAACGTCACCCGGATGGATCCAACCCTGGTTTCCAATGGAATCACCATGCTCGACATCCCCTTCCAACATATAAGTAATGGTTTCAATCCCTCGGTGGGGATGCCATGGAAATCCTGCCAGGTACTCCTCCGGCTTGTCTCCGCCAAAGTTATCCAGCAGCAGGAAGGGATCAAAAAGATTCTCTTTGCCAAAGCCAAACATTCGTTTGATATGAACCCCGGCGCCATCCACAACAGGCTGGGGATGGGAAATGGATGCAATGGATCTCAGCATGGGCATGATTTCTCCTTTTGGGTATTATCCTACCATACGCAGGTTTAAAAATGCAAATCTGCACTTTTGTGACTGAGTATAATGAATTATACAGAATGTGGGATTTTGAAATGCATTTGGAGCAGAGATGAAAAAGACGATTACCCGGATGATGCTGTTTCTGTTGGGTGGTATCGTGGTCACAATTGCCATAGGTATTGGGATTTTCCTGGTAGAAAATAAGACCAATGGCGTGATCGAGACTTCGGGGATGAAGCGGAGATATCTTTTATATGTACCGCCAACGTATGATCCCAAAGTCCCATCACCGTTGGTGATCAGCATCCATGGATATGCAGAATGGCCGGCGCACCAGATGCAAATCAGCCGGTGGAACCAATTTGCGGATACCTATGGGTTCCTGGTGGTTTATCCTTCCGGAACCAAGCTGCCCAAACGTTGGAGCGCTTTTGGGGCTGATGTAAAAACAGACTCCATGATGGATGTAATATTTATTAATGATCTGATCAATAAGCTTGAGAAGGAGTACAATATCGATCCTGCCCGTATTTATGCCAATGGACTATCCAACGGAGGCGGGATGTCCTTTGTTTTATCCTGCAAGTTGGCAGACAGGATTGCTGCGATTGGGTCTG
>JAGVUS010000416.1 GCA_019136175.1 Chloroflexota bacterium
GGAACCATTGGCGAAAAATCTGGTGCTCCGAAAAATGCGTATCGGCAGCACCGCGTTGTTTTCCATACGTTAAAGCAACCTTCGGCTCGACAAAAGGATCCAGCAGCCGTTCCAACCAGTCAGGATAGACAGGGTAGACATGCGCGGAGGCAATCACCACCAGGTCTGACCGGGCTGCTTCCACACCCCTGTTCAACGAGCGCCCAAAGGTAAATTCCTGCGGTTGTATGTATACAACCTCGGTGCCGTACTGCCGGGCAATGGCAGCCGTCTGATCCGTTGAACCCGAGTCTACCAGGATCACCTGAATGTCCCGGATGGTCTGCTGCTGGATGCCGGTCAACAACCGCGGCAGGTGTTTTTCTTCGTTATAAGCACGAATGACGATGGAACAGGAAGCCATACCAGTTAATCCAGAATACTTTCATCCCGCAGCAGGAAATCCTCGCAGTTCAGAATGCCATCAACAATCACTTTCATGGTGGGCGAGGAGGAAGGGTGCAGGTCCTTCCAGCCAAAACGCTTCATGCGGACAAATCCCCGCCAGATGCGGTCATCCTCCAGGTAATCTCCAAATGGCAGGGAGGATCGGTATAACTGGTAGTAAAGAAACCGGCGGGCATTGCGGAGGGAGGATCGGTATAACTGGTAGTAAAGAAACCGGCGGGCATTGCGGGAAAATTCCGGCGGAACCGGGATGGTTTCAGCAGCAAGGAACGTATCCAATTGCCGACGGTACTCCTCATGTGTGGCAGGCAAAAAGACCGTGGAAAGCTGGGTAAAGCGCGCCTTTCCGGCACTTAAAACCGCCGCCCCCATAATGGACGCTTCCAGCCCAATGGTGGAGTTATAAATCATGACAAACTTGGACCGCTGGATTAACTCATACGAACTGAATGGTTCGGTCGAATCCACAAACAGGACATTCGGCAGGTCGGCTACTCCACACTTGCGAACCCAGTCCGCCACGCTTTCCCGGCTTTGCTTGCCAGGACGGCTCTCATCCGGATGGGCGCGCAGGACAAAGAGTGTCTCCGGGTTGGCAGCCATCACCTGGTGAACCTCATCCAGCCAGGCAAACATATCCGGGTAAATCACATTGGCATGGGACTGGCTGGTATCAAAAATTACGTTGGTAAAAACCGGGACGATCTGTTTAAAATGGCTGGCGCGTTCCAAAAATTCCGGTGAAAGCGAGCGCATATCGGACCAGAAACGGATCCCTGCCATGGAAAAATTACCCTGGAAACGCTGCGCAAGGTAGGCATCCAGGCGCTGACTTTGTTTTTCATCCAGTTCAAAATCATCTGGAACAGCCAGCGGATAAGCCGTTGCCTCCCCGCGGGTAAAATACGCTGTAAAGGGGCGCAAGCCAACTTCATGGGAGAAGACCGGCAATCCCCGCCGCATGGCAATCAGCCGGGCAGTTGCCTCAGGGTAGAATTGACCGTTGAAAACAACTACTGCCCGTGGATTGGTTTCATCCAGCAGGGCGGAAAATTCCTGGGCAACGTGGTTGGCGGAAAGAATGTAATGCCGGTAAAGATAACAGGTGGCTTGATCATCCGCCAGGGTGTTTCGCCTCAGCACCCACCGCAGGGCGGGAAGGACAAGACTGCCCAAAGGCAAGCCATTATGCTCAAACTCCATCAACTCCGCCAACTGCATTGGCTGGAGGATTTTGGAAAGCTGGGCATCATAGACAAAGGTGAATTTCCGCCGGTTTGCGTAGGCATAGGTGGCGCGGGATTGCAGGATGCACCGCCAGCAGGGTGGTTCTGCAAGGGGATCATCGCGATTGGTGCCGAGCACACACCGGGACATGCCATTTTCACAGACAAAATGCACCACCGGCACACCCGCCAGTTGGACCGCCCAGCTTGAAAGCAGGCTGAATGCCGCGTTCAGGCTCATGGCTTCCAACCGGGTGGAGGCATTGAAGAAAATCACTGGCTGGGCATCTTCTTCTATCTCCGCATGACGGCGGACCCGGGCTGCCATGCGGGCAATGTTCTGGTTATTCCACCAGCGCCCAGCCACGCGCCGGATTCGGTGACGGTTGTTTTGAATCCAGTTTGCAGGCATGAGATTACTGGTACCGCCGCAGCTTGCGCAGCGAGGGCATTTCGCTTTCGTAAACTTTTTTGATTCCATCCCCCATGGACTGTTCGGTCACACGGATATATTTGACCAGCCGTTCAAATCCGCCCGGCTCCACCGAAGCAGCCTGGTCACCACCCCACATGGCACGGTCGAGCGTGATGTGGCGTTCCACCATGCAGGCACCCAGCGCAACTGCCACCACCGAGGGGATCAGTCCAACTTCGTGCCCGGAATACCCGATCGGGCAGGGGAATTCCTGCTGCATGGTTTGGATCATCCGCAGGTTCAGCTCATCCGGCTCGCAGGGATAGGTACTGGTGGCATGGGTAATAACCAGGTTTTCCAGACCCAGCACATCCACTGCGGCATGGATTTGTTCCATGGTGGACATACCGGTGGAAAGAATCACCGGTCTGCCCATTGTTCGCAGGTGGCGCAGCAGATTATGATCAGTGAGGGATGCAGAAGGGATTTTGTAACAAACGGGGTTGAACTGCTCCAGGAAATCCACACTTGGTTCATCCCAAACGGATGCAAACCAGGTCATGCCAATCTGCTGGCAGTAGCGGTTGATTTCCGTGTATTCATCCTTACCAAATTCCACCTTGTAACGGTAATCCAGGTAGGTAATGTATCCCCAGGGAGTATCACGCATTTGTCCCCGCTGCTCGGGAGGTACGCACAGTTCAGGAGTGCGTTTTTGAAATTTGACTGCGTCCACCCCGGCATGACGGGCAGCATCAATCAACTGCCGGGCGATTTCCACATCACCATTATGGTTGATGCCAATTTCCGCAACAATATAGGTGGGCTGGCTCTCTCCAACCAACCGGTTGCCAATTTGCACTTGTTTACCCATGTATTCAACTCCTGAATTTATTCGTCTCGTTATTGTATCTCATTTTTGAAGATTTCATGGTCTGCCCTCCCCTGCCGGGTGAGCCAATCCCGGCTACCGGACTGCAGAACATGGATACCCTGGATACTGAACATAAGCTCCGGCGTCGAGATCCACAACATACGGGATATCCTGCAGCAGCGGATAAGTACCGCCAAAATATTCGTTAAAAATCCAACGAAACGTATTGACAGGCGTGATGGTCGGGGGAAGCCCTTCCGCGCCGCCATCCGGCAGGTGATAAGCATTCAGAATGGCGGAATACCCGTCAATTTCCTTGCTGCGCGGGGCACCGTGATCCCCCTGGAGAATGATGATTGGCGGTGTGCTGGATTGTTCCAGGATTGCCGCCACCACATTTTCCACGCGGGTATTGAGATACATCAATTCATCCCGATACCCGGCAACATAGGTTTCTGCTGTGTATTCTTTATCGTTATTGAGTGTGAAAGGTGTTTCCCGGTAAATAAAATTTCCATCCCGATCAAAGACAAAAGGATCGTGCGGCGCAAGGATATGCGCAAAGACAAACTTTGGACCCGGAATCCGGGCAACGGTTTCCAGTTCTTGCAGTGTAAAGTCAATCCGTTCACGGTACTGGATGTAGGGGGTATCCAAAATCGTCTGGTACTTGCGGGAAAGGTTGGGCTTGGCTTCATACAGCAGTTTTCCGGCAGAATTTTGCAGCACCATGGCTTCGAAGGAATTGACACCGCCATACAAGAGCCCGTTCCATAGATTGCCAAAGGGGCTGAGGTACACATCCGCATCCCGCAGTTCCGTGATGGAATAACCGGATTCAAAGGCAACCGTTTTATAGCCCAGTTCTTCCAGCGAACGGCGCACCCGGCTCTGATCAATTGCCCGGACAATCTCCGGGTCATCCACACCATACCCCAGGGTCTGTAAATATTCATAGTTTAATGAAGAGGAAAGCGAGTATTGCGTGATGGTATAGTTGCTCTGACTGCAAGCCGCCACCTCAAACCCTTTTTCTTCCAGGAATTTTAAAAATTCCGTATTGTCGTACTCAAAAAAATCCTGCAGAACATCCTGCCGGGTGTACATATCCAGGATGATGTAATACACATCGGGGGGCGTTTTTCCTTCCGGCAGGGAGAGGGCAGGCTGATCCATCTCCACCAGCGCGGGCGGAGCTGCCAGCGTCCGGCTGCGAATCTGGTAGGAGACAATCTGAAACACTGGCAGGAGAATCAAGACCACCGCCACCAGGTTAATGATGGACGTGGGAATGGACATGTCCTTCCTGATTCGCAGGATAAACCAGGCTGCAAGCGCCAGCAGCAGGAGAATTCCCCCCAGCAGCACCCTGTGGCGACCCACATTGACCCCCCCAATGACCATTTTTTCCACCGCATGATAGAGCGGGACGTAGAGAAAAAAGAACAGCAGGTACACTACAACCACCCAGAGCGAGGCAGCCAGGGCAGCTTTTCGCCAGCTTTTTGACAACAAGGCAAAAACCAGGAGCAGGGCTGTAACCCCTGCAAACGGAATGAAGAGGGATCGAAATGCAACCGCCGGGTCAACCTGGTCAATATTAACCGACAGCAAATAAAGCATTGGATAGAGCGCCAGCAGGAATGGATGCAGGGGCACTTTTTTAAGCACAGACCCCATCAATGATCAACTCCTTGACTGCATCAAGTACAGAGTGCGATTGGAGCCCTCAATTTGCTTTTTTTCGATGATTTCATACACGGTGGAAAAGGCTTCCTCAAACCCGGTTTCGGTGTAGTTGGGGAAGATATCTTCACGGCTTGCCAGCAGTCGTTCCACCTGGGAATCCCCTTTGGGGACAAACTCCACAATCAGTTCTTTTCCCAGCCGGGAGAAGAAATCCGCCAGTTGGGGAAGCGGTACATTATTTGAAATTGCCAGGTGATGCACCAGTGCCAGTGCCATCACCATATCCGCCGGACCCCGCTTGCGCAGGGATGCCCTCTCCTGGTGGTTCCATCCCAGCCCGGGGCTGGGATTGGTCAAATCCATTACCAGCGGAAGCAGGTTGGATTCAATTTTAGACCGGCATTCGCGGTAATTTTGCTCCACTGCAGCCGGGTCAATATCAAATGCCACCGTCTGAATACCGCGTCCAGATGCCAGGCGGCTGAAGACGCCATTGTTGGCACCCAGATCCCAGGCTGTCTTGGGCTGGGTTCGTTCCAGCCAGCCATCAATGATGCGGCGTTTTTCGTCAAATGCTGCCCGGGTGTAATTGGTTGAATCATAATAATCCGCCCATTCCGTTCCAGCAGGCTTCCAATCCAGGGCGCGCACCGCGCTCTCCAGGCTGTCCACCAGCCCAAGGAGGGCAGGTTTTCCAAAGCGGGCACTTGATGCCGCCTTTGCTTCCCCACCACGGTCGGCATATTTCAGCTGAGCGCGGGCATGGACGTGAATGTGCGTAAAGAGGGGCAAATTCCAGCGGGTTCCCCCTGGAAGCAGGGCACTTGCCAGGTCCAGCGGAACACCGTCAATATAAATCCGCAGCAACTGCCCAAGCCGGATATCCCGCTTTGCCATCAATGCCAGCGGAGCCAGAAAGTGCTGGCAGAACTGGCGATACGCCACCCATGGCTGACCTTCCCGGTACTGTTCAAAGGACAGGGTGTCAATCAGAACCGGACGCCCCTGGTGAAACTGGATATTGTAGGCGCTGGCGTCCTTGAGAGACATCCCCAGCGCCAGTGCTTCCTTTTGAATAGCCAGCGT
>JAGVUS010000438.1 GCA_019136175.1 Chloroflexota bacterium
GGCAGTTTCAGCTCCGGGCTTAATGCTCCCACAGCCAGCCCGACAAACAGGACTGCTGCAACACCAAGATTGGCACCGCCAAGCCGCACTCTCCCTAGCGGGTACCCGATTCCGGCGACCACAAAGAGCAGGAGCAGGGGATTTTCCTGCAGTACCCGGATGATGGCTTCGATCATGCCGCGAGCATTTTTAACAGAGCAATTACCACAAAGACGAAAGCCACCAACCCGCCAGCCTGCCATGCCCTGTCGCTTGGAACGGCATCCACAACGTGGATCCCGTCCAGCTGCATGTCGGGCTTCCAGACGGGTCCGGCAAACCATGCAAAGGCAAAGCCGCCCAGCAGCCCGCCCAGATGCCCCCAGTTGTCAATTCCGGGGGAGAGCCCGATGAACAGGTTGATGACAACGATCCCGATGGTATTCACCAGTGCTGCCCGCGCATTGCGAAACAGGCGCTTGTTTTTCCAGATGAAGACAATTTCCGCCGCAACCAGTCCAAAGACTGCGGTGGATGCGCCGTAGGAAGCGGATTTGCTTAACACGAATGAAATGACATTACCGGCAAAACCACTCAGAAAATACAGGGCTGCAAACCGTCCGTTCCCATAATGCCGCTCCAGGGCTGTGCCCAGTGAGTAGAGGGCATACATATTGAAGCCAATATGTAAAATGCTGCCGTGCAGGAACATGGGCGTGATAAACCGCCAGATTTCTCCCTGCAGGATGGCGGAATTGATTTTTGCTCCATAAATTGCCAGGATATCCCCGCCCGTGATGGACTGTCCCAGCATCTGTCCGAGATACATGAGTACAGTCACGCCGATCAACACATAGGTGACCACGCTGGAGCGGGCATGAAAGGACCAGTGCACCGGCACCTGGGGTGGCGGATGGGCGGTTGGCAGGTCTTCGGGAGGGAGGGAGTTGTTGTTCACAGGCGCACCTTGCGGTGACAGAGACGGTGGTGTTCCGCCCGGATGATGGCAATGATGGTATCCACAGCTTCCTCCAGGCGGTGTTCTGCATTGATGACCACGTAATCGAACCGCGGCAGGCTGTCCAGTTCACGCCGGGCGGTTTCCAGGCGCAGCACCAGGTTTTCAGGGGTTTCGGTATTGCGGTTTTGCAGCCGGTGCAGCCATTCTTCTTCGTTGGAGGGAACCAGGAAGATCATCAATGCCTGGGGGAAAAGGGATTGCAGCTTGGCGGCTCCCTGCACGTCCACCCGCAGCACCACATCCTTTCGGGATGCAAATGCCTCGCGGATCTGGGCTTTGGGGATGCCCTTGTACTGGTCATAAACGACTGCATATTCGATTAATTCGCCCGCTGCAATCATTTCCTCAAATTCCTGCAGTGAGACAAAATAATAATCCACCCCATGCACTTCCTCGGGGCGGGGCAGGCGGGTGGTTGCAGTTACCACAAAATGAAGCGGCAGGTTCCGGCGTTTTAAGCCCTGCAGCACGGAATCCTTGCCAACGCCGGATGGACCGGAAATGACCACCAGCAGCGGCTCCGGGTGCAACACGTTAAAGTTGATTGGATCATCGCACATAAGCTGCCTCTCTTCTCAGGCTTTGAGATTCGAAGATGATTTGATTATAATGGATTCATTCAATCCGTGCTCTGGAGGAATGTCATGCCCTTTTATGAATATCGTTGCCTTGATTGCCGAAAGCGCTTCCAGGTTTTCCTGACGTATGCGGAATATGGCACGCGCCCGGTGCAATGCACCCACTGCGGCAGCGCAAATGTGCAGCGAAAAATCGGCAGGGTTCGGGTTGCCAGGTCCGTGGAAAGCCGGCTGGAGAATATGTCCGATCCCAGCCAGCTGGAAGGGCTGGAAGAGGATCCCCGCGCCCTGGGACAGATGATGCGGAAGATGAGTGCTGAAGTTGGCGAGGAAATGCCGCCGGAATTTGATGATGTGGTGGATCGCCTGGAAGCCGGTCAGTCTCCTGAAGAAATTGAACAAGCGCTGCCGGATCTTTCCAGCCCGGATGACGAGGATTTTTAGGTCCCGGCACTTTCCAGGAGCCGCTGCAAGCCTTCAAAATTGGAGATCCAGGCAATACGTTTGAGGAAGGCTGCCAGCGAGGGGGATTGCTCACGCAGTTCGTACACAGCCGGTCCCACCGGGTCCCTGCCCTGTGCACCCCCGCCTGTTGATTCTGCATAGGAACCATGAAATGCAAAATATGCCTGGTTGATCCGCCGGATTGAATAGCCGTTGTTCACAAATACCAGGCGGCGTTGTTCCATGTATGCTTCCGCCTCCTCCACTTTTCCCTCCGCCAGCAGGCGGTCCACTTCCACGCGGGTGCGGTGCATCTCCCGGTTGTAGTTGAAAGCAACGCGGGCATTTGGGTCCAAACCGGGGTAGATTTCCTCAAAGGGGGCGGGCAGCGGCCAGGTGGGCAGGGGTTTGGGGGGAACATCATCTGGATAATAGGCTTCCAGCACCATCCTGCCGATTTCACCGCCAACAATGGTGGCTGTAGTTTCATTCAATGTAATTATTGTCCCGGAAGTGAAATACCGGATGCCCAGCGGGTGCAGTGTCAGATAATTATGGGTCCATTCATGGGCGATCACATCCGTCAACCAGACGAGGTTGTCGGTGCTCATGACCATGGTCGGGTATGCTCCAATTCCCCCCACGGGGACCACGAGGGCGGAGACATTGCCGGTTGCTTCCACGTCCTTTTCCAGCTGGATGATCTCGTCCAGGGTCAGTTCCGGCAGGAGGGAAATCTGCACGTCCCGCCGGATGGTATCGCGCGGGGAGACCACCAGGGCATACGGCAGCGGTGTGACACGGTACAACAGGGGCGGTATGGGCTGCCCGCCGGGGGCAATCCCGGCTTCCGCCAGGACGGCGCTGGTCTGTGTCTGTAAAATGGATTCCGCCAGCGGACCAAGCTGGTCCAATTCTCCCTGGATTAACCGTTGCTCTTTGATCAATGGCTGCGTATATTTTTCGGGTTTTGGCAGGGTGGGGTCGGCATAAATATTCTCAATCACTGACCGCAGTTTTTGCACCTCATCCACTTTTTCCAGGTAGGTTTTCACCAGTTCCTGCTGACCTTCCTGCGGCAGGTAGCGGGGTGCGCCAAGTGCCGCCTGGCTCAACTTGAGCCAGAGCGCGTCCAGGGTCCAGGTTGCAAAGTCAAATTCCACCGGGCGGGTGATGCGCCGGACCAGCTCCTGTTGATCCGGCGGAATGGATGTACTCCCGCCCAGCAGCAGGGCGAGGACAAGGACGAAAAAGAGGGTCTGGAGGATTTGTGTAATTTTCATCCATGCATCCAATCGGGCAATCCAATGCCTCAATGATACCCTACAAGCGGGTGGGAAACCCTGCCTGTTCACATATTTCTAACGCGGTTTTTACAGAAAACATCCTACAACCACCTTCCCACCGGCGGGGAACGTGCTATGATTGCCATGTAATTTTTGTAAAAGGTTTGTCACCGGTTTATCAAATCATCCAGCCGGGGCAAGGCAGGGAAGCATATGAAACCAAAAACCATCATCACCATCCTGATTGTGATTGCCCTGGGGGTGGGCGGATTCTTTGGATTCCGCGCCATCCAGCAAAAACGGGCAGCCGAATCGCAGAATTACGAAACCGCCCTGATCAGCCGTGGCAGCCTGACGGCAATTGTTGGCGCCACCGGGACCGTCCGGGCGAACCAGACTGCCATGCTTGCCTGGCAGACATCCGGCAGGGTTGGAGAAATCCCGGTCAGCCTGGGCGGAAAGGTGCAGAAGGGCGCCGTGCTTGCCACCCTGGCGGAGGACTCCCTTCCGCAGTCCATCATCCTTGCAGAAGCGGACCTGATCTCCGCCCAGCGTTCGCTGGACTCGCTGCTGAATTCCGATACCCCGGCTGCCCAGGCGCAGCTTGCCCTGGTGCAAGCCCAGGCGGCATACGATGATGCTGTTGAAGACCGGCAGAGCAAGGATTACAGCCGGGCAAGCGCCAATACGGTGGATATTGCCCGTGCCAACTATATCATTGCCCAGGAAGATACAGAAAAATACGAATCCATCTACAACAACCTCACGGGTTTATCGGAGGATGATCCGCGGCGCGCCCTGGCACTCAGCCAGCTTGCCAATGCCCGCAAGGCGGAAGACCGGGCACTCTGGAATTTGAATTACCTGCTGGGAATGCCAGATGAGGGTGAAATTGCCGAGGCGGATGCCCGGGTTACCCTGGCGGAAGCCAAACTGGCGGATGCCCAGCGGGAGTGGGACCGCCTGAAGGATGGTCCAGATGCCAATGATATTGCCGCCGCCGAGGCGCGGATTGCTGCCCTGCAATCCACGCTCAACCTGGTGAATATCAAAGCTCCGTTTGCCGGGACGGTGACCGTGGTGAACTCCCTGCCCGGTGACCAGGTTTCCCCGGGAACGGTTTCCTTCCGGTTGGATGATCTTTCCCGCCTGCTTGTGGATGTGCAGGTGCCGGAGGTGGATATCAACCGCATACAACCCGGGCAAACCGCCTCCATTTCCTTTGATGCCATCACCGATAAGACATATACCGGCGTGGTGGTGCAGGTGGGTCAGGTTGGCACGGTGGTGCAGGGCGTGGTGAATTTCACGGTCACCCTGGAACTGGAAACCCCTGATGAAAGCGTCCGCCCCGGTATGACGGCAGCGGTCAGCATCGTGGTGGAACAACTGGATGATGTCCTGTTGGTGCCCAACCGGGCGGTCCGGCTGCGGGAGGGCAAGCGGGTGGTGTACCTGTTCCAAAACGGCGTTCCCACGCCGGTGGAAATTCAAATTGGCGCAACATCCGACCTGGTCAGCCAGCTTCTGCCGGGAGAAGTTAAGGAAGGCGACGCTGTTATTCTGAATCCCCCGTCTGAACTTTTGACCGGCGGTCCGCCATTTATGAGGTAATCCATGACAGTTGACCACGTCATTGAAGGAAAACAAATTACCAAGACCTACCAGATGGGAACGGTGGAGGTGCATGCGCTTGCTGGTGTGGACCTGCAAATTGCGCGCGGTGAGGTGGTTGCCATCATGGGTCCTTCCGGTTCGGGCAAATCCACCCTCATGAACATCCTGGGCTGCCTTGACCATCCCACCAGCGGTGACTACATCCTGGACGGGGAACTGGTTTCCAGGCTGCGGGATGATCAA
>JAGVUS010000352.1 GCA_019136175.1 Chloroflexota bacterium
TAGCCCGGACACTACGGCGGTCAACGCTTCATCGAGCGACTGGGAAGCAGTGGCGGCAGCAGTGATTTGATGGAGCAACCGGTGCTTGGTCAGGGATTCCTGTGCTTTTCCATATAGGTTACTGTTGATCACCGCACCTGCCAGCTGGTCGGCAAGGATTTGAAGGATGTTAATATCTTCTGGTTGGAAGGCATGCTTTGTGGGTGCCTGGACATCCAATGCACCCAGAACCATGTTCCCGGATCGCAAGGGAATTGCCAGTTCGGCGCGGGTACCGGGCAGGAGTGGGTTTGGATAGTAGGAAGGGTCATTCAATACATCATTGGATACAACCGGCTGGTTTTTGCCGGTAGCCTGTCCAACGATCGAAAGGCTTCCCACGATCAAACGGTGACCAGCCTGCATCATTTTTGCACCAGCTTCACCTGTGGATTGTCGAAGAATTGCATATTCCCCGGATGGATCAAGCAGGAATACCGAGGCGTGATAGAAACCGAACCGGTCACGGACATAGTTGACAGCCTTGGTCAGAAGGTCATCCAGGTCCAGTGTACTGGTTGCATCTCTGGCAATCTCAGATACCGTTCGCATCTGATCCGTCCGCCTTGTGGCTATTTGTTCCGCTTTACGGAACTCGGTGATATCCTCAATAATTGCCAGAATGCCGGCTGCATCACCACGAGGATCGCGCAACGGGATCTTGGTCTCCACGGTCCAGGTGAGGTCACCATCGGGTATATGATATTCTTTTTGGACACCAATGCGGGGCAGGTTCTCTTCCATCACAGCCAGGTCTTCTTCAATGTTTGGTCGGGCTGCTTCTTCGCCTACAAGGAACACCTCAGTCTTGCCCACAATTTCCTTGGGTTTTTGACCAAATTTTGTTGCATAAGAATCACTGATCCGGATGAAATTCCCGTCCTTGTCTTTGAAATACACCTCTTGCGGGATGTGTTCCAGGAGAATATTCAACATGTATCGTTCCTGGTCATAAGAACGAAGGGTATGAGCCATCTCTGTCAGCAGTTGGGCATTGCGAATTGACGTGGCAATTTGGGGACCAAGAACCGTCAGCAGTTTAAGGTCGTTTTCCGTGAACCGTTCTTCGCGTTCACCATCCTGTACAACGAGTGCTCCCACTGCTTCCCCACCAATCATTAAGGGAACCCCAAGCCAGGATTTGGCAGGTGTGCCATGAATGACGGAGCCAAGTTGGGCGGCAACCTGGCGGGTGTTTCGAACAATCATTAATGGTTTTTTATTCCGGATTATGTAGGACGTCAGCCCTTCACCAAGAGCGAGGGGTCCCAAATCAAGCACTTCCCCATTTTCATAAGTATATGGAAACTCAACCAGGTTAGTTCTGGAATTGTACAGGGCAACAAAGAAACCTAAATCAGAACCCATGACCGATTGAATCTGGCTGTGCAGCCGATCCAGTAACTGGTGCAGGTCTGTTTCCGAGGAGATCGCCTTGCTGAGGTTGGTCAGAATCTCAAGTTCAGTGACATGCTCCTGTAGGTTGGTGAGCAAGTGGATTCTTTCCAGCGTGGAGCCGACAATTTCAGCAATACTGTTGTAAGGCTGGATAATTCCCTGGTTGTATGGCTTGCTTTCCCTTGTTCCCAAGGCGATGATTTTGGACACAACACCTTTCTCAAACACGGGAATGATGGCAGCGTGCTGGCATTCCCGCCTGCTGAGGAAGGAGAGAAGATTTTCAAAAATGGATGGGTTGGTCAGGTCATCCACCATGGTGGTGCCCGACATTGCGGCATTGTCCGTACCCTGACGGATTGGGAGGGTGATTCCCTTTAAGGCGGCATCACCTTTTCCGCCACGCGGGTCAAAAATGGATTCAAGGACCATGTGATCCTCGGAGACATCAAGGACCATACAGACATGATTGGTATGTGTGAGCGTTTCGCTCAGGATGTCTATCACCTGGTTTTCCGAGGTTGCGGTGGAAATCTGGCGGCTTGCCCGGTAGAGCAGGGAGGTTTCTTCGTAGTTGATTTGGGCAGACATTACAAGGAGGATATTGCGGAGACCGGTGGCAAGCTGGTTGGAGAGGGATTGGAGAGTGGCAACAGTTTCAGGATCAAATGCATTGGGTCGATCCATCTGGATATCCAGTACGCCAATCACCTGACCGCTGACGGTAATGGGTACGGCAACCTCGGAACGGGTTTCCGGCACGATCAGGTTTCCCTGTTCCAAGGCTTCGGTAGATGAGATATCCAATGCAACCTGCGATTGGTTGTGCGAAGCCACCCATCCAACCAGTGTGGGTGAGTTGATGGGAATGCGACTGCCCTTTAATTCCTGACCGACAGGGTTTTTACTGCTCACTGCCCTGAGTAACAGATAATTACCGGTTTCATCTGTCAGATAAATGGCAGCAAATGCATATTCAAAACGTTCCGTTAATAATTGGACGGCATTTTCAGCCATCTCGGAGGTGTTGGTATATTGCGAAGCAGATTGGGCGATTTCTGAAGCAACGCGCAACTGCTCCGTCCGCTCTTCCACTTTTGCCTCAAGGGACCGGTATAAGGTGGAAAGCTGGTTGACCATCTGGTTGAAGGCACTTGCCAGCTGTCCAATTTCATCCACCCGGGTAATGGTTGCACGCTGTGACCAATCTCCATCAGCAAAACTTTGTGCCACGTTCGCAAGATCCACCAGGGGGCGGACTGTCTGGCGGGTGCCAAAATAGATGATGATGCCAATGATCAGCATGGCGATACCCACCAGGGCAATATTGACTGGTCCAATCCCTTCCAGCTGAGATGTAACGTAGGTCTGGGGGACGATGACCATAAATGATGTGCCAAGATTGCCAATTGGTTGTGAAAACGCAAACACATTCTGTTTATCCAACCAGGAAATCGGGACAATCTTTCCTGTTCCCGATTGGCTGGTAACAGTGTCAATAATTTGAAGCTGGGAGTCATCCAATCGGTCGGGGGCTACCAGGTTGCCGGAGATACCCAAGCCAACCAGGTCTTTATCACCTGTAAAAAAATACGCATTTGCTGTTGGAAAATATAGTTGGGCAGTGGAAATCAATGTATTGGGAAGGTCGGACTTGCTGTATCCCACGATTGTTGCCAGCTGGGTCAAATCATTTTTGATATAGGTGCTTGCTGTCAGCAGTACCATTTGTTTTGGGTAAAAAGGCGGCAGGTGGAACGAGAGGCGGGAATCGTTGGTGCCCAGCAAATTCTGCACATCCTGCTGGAGAGTGGCGGTGACACTTAACCACAAGGGAGTTGAGGAATAAATGAGGTTTCCGCTGGAATCATAAATGGCAATATTATCAAATGCAGGTTCGTCGCCTGAATTTAATCGTTCCACTGCATTATTGATATAGACAGTGGCATTCGCTTTATCTGAGGAAGTGGCTGTATTGGAAAGCAGCAAATCCATACCACGGGTGAAATTGGTGTGGATTTTTATTGTCTGGAGGGTTTCCCTGCGTTCCTGTGAGAGGGTCTGTAATTGATCGCTAAACGATGTAGTTACATTGATGATGCGCGTGTTTAATTGGTCTCTTAAAAGCGTGTTCAGGCGTAAGGCGGTCACCGTGCTGACAATGGCAACCGGAATCAATGCCAGCAGCAGCATTTGAATGACAGTTTTCCTTGCAAGGCTGCGCCGAAATTGAAAAAAACCTGGTCTCCGAACGGGATTCCTTGCCTCCATGCAGAACTCCTTACTCCAACTCCCAGACGGCTTCACCGGCTAGGATGCGTTGGATCTGGTCTGGAAAACGGTCAATATCCAGTGGCTTGGCGATAAAACCATCAAAACCGGATGCCCGGGCTTTGTTGATTTGCTCCACGCTGGCTTCGGCTGTTACTGCCACAATGGGGGTATTTTTTAAGCGGGGTGACTGACGGATTTTCTTAAGTGCACCATAACCATCTTCATAGGGTAAACGAAGGTCCATCAAAATCAGGTCCAGGCGGGGAATGGAATCGGCATACTCCAGCACTTCATATCCGCTGGTTTTCCATTCACAATGAATTCCAAGGTACCCAAGAATTCTGGCAATCACAACAAAATTGCTGACATTATCTTCCACCACTAAAACGGTGATTTCTTTTGATACACCGGCAAGAGAACCGGTTGTTCGAGGTGCTTCAGGGGTCATTCAAATACTCCTCAGGATCATCTAGGATGCAAGAAATGAGGCAACCTGGTCGAGAAAACGATCCACATCAATGGGTTTTTCGATGTAACCATCGCAACCCGCCTGCAAGGTTCGTTCACGATCTCCCCGCATTACATTGGCTGTGATGGCGATGACGGGGATATTGGCTGTATCTGGATTGGCTTTTAATTTTCCTGTCAAAGTGTAACCATCCATGTCGGGCATATTGATATCCATCAGGATTAATTTCGGACGGGCGGTTGTCAGTACATTGAGGGCTTGGGAGGCAGTTTCGGCTTCAATCACACTGTAACCGCCAGCCTGCAGAAGGCGGCGAACGAGGAGACGATTATCCGGGTTGTCTTCCACGTAGAGGATGGTTATTCCAAGCATGTTTTTTGGCTCCGCAGATGTTGTTTGTTATTCTTGGGGCGGAAAATCAAGGAATCATTAACGGTTTCCCTGACCTAAGTATGGCTTATATTAAACCATGAAGTAGCAAGAATAGTACCACTCTTACAAAACTGTAAGGTTGTTCTATATTAAATGTATTGAGCGGGTGACCGGATTCGAACCGGCGATCTTAGCTTGGGAAGCTAATGCCTTACCACTTGGCCACACCCGCTGGCAGAAGGATTATAGCCATGGTCGGGAGGCTTGTCAAGAAAACGGAAGCCTACCTTCCCAATTGCACAATATGAATTGCCAGCCAGGTGCCATAAATGATGGCGGTGGATCCTGCCAGAATGAACACCCCGTCAATGATGGTTAATAATCGAGCAGTGGGATTTAAATCCAGAATGATACTGCGCAATCCCAACAGGGCATGAATGACAACAAAAATCAAAAAGGCAATTTCAATGATGGGAATGATCGGGTTCTGATAGTATGCCAGCACCTCGTCATAATTTAAAAGCCCGTCGGGGGCGATCAGGTGATTGACAACAAAATGAAGACCCAGCAGCAGGACGATCAGAAGTCCGCCAATGAGTTTCAATGAC
>JAGVUS010000064.1 GCA_019136175.1 Chloroflexota bacterium
GGGGTGAGGGCATTGGCGCGGATATTCCTTCCAGCGTAATATGTGGCAAGGTACCGGGTCAGTCCAAGCACACCCGATTTGGTTACAGAGTAAAAAACTGGCTTGTATGCCTGGACATCCTGCCCGGGACGGCGGTAAATACGCTGATCGGGACCTACCAGACCGTAGGTGGAGCAAATATTGATGATGACCCCATGATTCTGCCTGAGCATGGGCTGGACTGCCGCCTGGGCGGACAGGAACATGCCCGTCAGGTTTACATCCAGGGCATCCCGCCAGGCTTTTAGGGGATAGGTCTCAAAGGCATTGGCACCCTGGGAACCAAGGTGCTCGGCATCAAACTTGGGATCCATGGCGGCTGAGCAAACCAGGACATCCAGCCTGCCAAATGACCGGACTGCTTCGTCAACCATCGCCTGCACAGAGGAGGGATCCGTCACGTCCACCCCCACCGCTTTTGCAGCCAGTCCTTCTGCCTGAAGTTTTTCCGCCACCTCGGCTGCAGCAGCCTGATTAAGGTCTGCAACAATCACCCCGGCACCTGCCTGCGCCAATGTACGGCTGAATTGCTTTCCCAGCAAACCCGCGCCACCTGTCACCACCGCAGCCTGCCCGGTCAGATTGAATTTATCAAAAATATGTGCCACCACTACCTCTTTTTTATCAGGAATTGATCAACGGCAATTGTACCCCAAAATCAAGCCTGCCCGGTGCAAACAAAGCCGGGGAGCAAGTTCCTCCCCGGCAACTATTTTTCCAAACAAATCATTTGTGAAATCGTTATACAGGCTGAATCTGCTCCACCATTTCCTGCACCCGGATGCCATCTTCCAGGGTACAGACAGGTTCCGCCACGCCTTTAACAACCTCAATAAAATTTTGCAGTTCTGCAAGAAACATGGAATTCCGTTCAAACCCCGCGGGTGGCGGAACCACTTCCCACCCGCCCTGCCCAGCGTTGAACAACCGGGCTGCACCATCGGCATTATCCCACAGGATGGTACCCTCCGTACATATCACCTCCAGGCGGTGGACGGGGGGACGCTGCATGTAATTCAGATGTACCGATCCAAGTGCACCACCAGTAAATTGCAGGCTGATTTCAGCGGTATCCTCCACGTCAAGATCCAGCTGCGAGAGGGTTCCCGTGAACGAATGAATGGTCTCCACCTCCCCCATCAGCCAGCGCAGGTAATCCAACGGGTGGGATAGGGTGCGCACCACGCCGCCACCCAGGTCCCGGCGGGCGGCATAACCCTGCCGGTAATTCTCCCAGGGATGCCAATCGGGCAGGTATTCGCCCCACAGGGCACGCGCAGCAGCGGGCTTTCCTGCCGCCCCTGCCAGCAGCCATTCTTTCACCTGCCTTAAGCCGGGATGCCAGCGAAACTGGAAGCCCACCAGAGCCTTTCCACCACCAGTTGACAATGCCCGCCGCAATTCATTCACGCGGGATAAATTCGCAGCCACCGGTTTTTCGAGAAAAAGATGACATCCAGCCAGGGCTGCCGGAATGGCGGTCTCCAGGTGGAGTGCGGTGGGATTTGCCACAATGACGGCATCCGGTTGGTGCGCCAGGGCTGCTTCGATAGTGGTTTCCACCGGCAGCCCGGCAATTTCTTCCGGTGGCAGTGTGGAATGACCGGAGCGTAGCAGCAGGATATCATGCTCGCCCAGCTCGCGCAGGTTTCGCAGGTGGCGGCGACCAATTGACCCAAATCCGGCAATCAGGAAGCGCATGATGACTATTCCGCCGCAGGTTGAAGTTCAGCTTCCTTCTTGGATGGAATGATTTCCTTAACATACCGCATGGTAATCCAAGCCAGCGCCATGAAGAGCGTGGCAAAGAGGAATGTCCAGCGGTAGTTATCGCCAAGCGCATCCACCAGAACGCCGCTCAGGACTGGTCCCAGGACCGCAGCAGTTTGCGAGGAGAAATAGTACAGACCGGTATAAGCGCCAATATGTTTCTCATCACCATAATCGTACACCAGCGGCAGGCTGTTGACGTTCACCAAAGCCCAGAAGAAACCGGTCAAAACCAGTGCGCCAATGAACGTGGCAACACCCTGGATGACAAAGTAACCGATGAGCAAAATCACCACCAGTCCGGTCAGCCCAATACGGATGGTTTTCCGGCGACCAATGCGGTGGGCAATCAATCCGGAAGGCACAGAGAAAAGCAGGAAAGACAGGTTGACCACCGCGGCATACATGGAAGCCTTGCCGGGGGCAATCCCCAGGGTAAAGACTGCAAAGGAAGACAGGGCTGTTTCCAATGCCTGGAATGCAATGAACCAGAAGAGGATGCTGATGAGGACAAACATCCCGCTTTTATCCGGGTTGGTGAAAACAATTCCAAGGTTCTTGATGACACCCCGCATGGGTGTCCGATCGGTTTCGGACTTTTCCGGTACCATGCCGCGCTCCTGGGGGGTTGGCTCGCGCACCCAAATCAGCACGGTTACCAGGGCGGCAATCATTCCCAATGCACCGGCAATAAACGGCGCCGCCCGACCCAGGCTGTCGAAGAGCATGCCGCCAAAGAAGTATGCCAGCAAGCCCGCCAACCCGCCCATCAGGTTGATGACCCCATTGGCTTTGGAGCGCTCATTGGCATGAAACAGGTCACCAAGCCAGGCAATGGTCGGGGAACGGAAGAGTGCCATGCCAAAATTGGTAATCAGAATGAAGACCATGATGGCAATAATGGACTGCGCCACCGGAATGAACACAAAGCCCAACACGGCAATGGGAGCACCCAGCATAATCCAGGGCTTGCGGCGTCCAAAGCGGTTCCAGGTGTGATCACTGCGTTCACCCACCCAGGGTTGAACAAAAATATTGATGAGGTTATCCCAGGTCATGATAAACATTGCCAGGGCGGGCGTCAGCCCAAACCCAACCAGGGTGGGAATTGCCTTGCCCTGTTCCAGGAGCTGGCGTTCAAATTCCGGGTTGCCCGCCTGAAGAAACAGTGGAATGAATTGGTTGAAGATGGGCCAGATGAGACTGATGCCAAAGAAGCCAAATCCAATCAAAAAGGTTTGTGCCCAAGGGAAGCGTCTCGTTGTCATGATGATCTCCTTTTAATGAAGAATATGATTTATTCAGGGATTAAGGTCCCTGGGATGCACCGGGATCAACTTCTGATTGTACCTTCTTGAGATATTTTCGGTCTGCGTCGGACAGGGAAGCATTTTCCAGCAGGTCCGGGCGGCGCAGCAACGTGCGCAGAAGCGCCTGTTCGCGCCGCCAACGGGCAATCCGGGCATGATTGCCGGAAAGGAGAACCTCCGGCACCCCCCAACCGCGGAATTCCGCCGGACGAGTGTACTGGGGATATTCCAGCAAACCCATGGCAAACGAATCATCCATGGCGCCATCCGGATCACCCAATACACCGGGAATTAGGCGGCTGATGGCATCCATCAGGATCAATGCAGGCAGTTCGCCGCCCGTGAGGACATAATCACCAATCGAAATTTCATCTGTCACCAAATGCTGGCGAATGCGCTCATCAATCCCCTCATAATGCCCGCATAGCAGACCAATCCTTGGCAAAACAGCAAGTTCTTCGGCAACCTTTTGGGTAAATGTCCGTCCCTGGGGGGTCATTAAAATAAGCGGACAGGCTGGGGGTGCACCAAGCACATCTTCAACAGCGGCGAAGACCGGGTCGGGCTTCATGACCATGCCCCCGCCGCCTCCAAACGGCGCATCATCCGTGACATGATGCTTGTCGGTCGTCCAGGTACGAATGTCGTGCAAATGCACGTCCAGCAAACCGCCGGCACGGGCGCGCTGCAGGATGCTGGCTTCGAGATATGGGATGAATACAGCCGGGAAGAGAGTGAAAACATCAAACTGCATGGAAACCATTCTACCATTTATTGGACAAGCAATGGGCGGATCCGGGTTGCAGATGGCAGGTGTCACTTTCTTTTGTCACTTGACAAAGTAAGTTGTGTGCGCGATAATCACCATACAAATCCCAGCCATGAACAGCCACCCTGCCTCATCCAGTGTCATCCGGGAAAATAACCTCAGCACGGTTCTCAATTTGATCCACGCAGAGGGCTCCATCTCGCGCGCTGACCTGATTCGCCGTACAAACCTGAGTGCAACAACCGTATCCGCGCTGGTGAGCGTGCTGATAGAAAGCGGCATTGTCCGCGAAGCCGGAACCGGAGAGTCCAGCGGCGGACGCCGCCCCATTCTCATTGAATTCAATTACCAGTATAAATATGTGCTGGGGGTGGATATTGGCGCCTCGCACGTTACCGTCCTGATCATGGACTTGCATGGTCACCCTCTTGCCCACCACACACAGCAGCACCCCGTCGTGACCGACCCGGCAGGAACTTTTGCAATCGCCCGGAGCTTGATCCAGGACATTCTGAATGCCTCCCATCTCCAGGAATCAGAACTGTTGGGAGTGGGTTTAACGGTTCCGACTCCCCTGCGCGGCGAGAAACTGGACCAACCGGTCACATACTATATGCCCGCCTGGGAAAACGTCATCCCGGTGGTTGAAATTCAAAAAGCCCTGTCCCTGCCCATTTATGTGGAAAACGATGCCAATGCAGGTGCCATCGGAGAAAAGTGGTGGGGCATTGGCAGAGGATTGGAAAACCTGGCATTTATCAAGATTGGCGTTGGAGTCGGATCAGGATTGATTCTCAGCGGCGACGTTTACCGCGGTCACAGCGGAACCGCCGGAGAAATAGGACACACCACCATTGAGGTCAACGGGCGGGGCTGCCGCTGCGGCAATCATGGATGCCTGGAAGCCTATGTTGGTGCAATTGAATTAATCAACACCACACTGGAAACCTATGCCAATGCCGGGGTGCAATCCCCATTTGAACAACCCCCATCTGTAATTCAACTGGTCAATGCGGCATTGACGGGCGATCCCATCGCTATTCAAATTATCCAGACTGCTGGGCGGTACCTGGGCACAGCCATTGCCAACCTGTTAAACCTGGTGGACCCGGGGATCGTCATTCTGAATGGCGAGCTGGTAGGCGCTGGTTCACTCCTGCTGGATGCCGTGCATGCATCCATCCGGCAACGGGTGATGCCCATTGCAGCGCAAAAAACAGCCATTGTGGTCAGCC
>JAGVUS010000294.1 GCA_019136175.1 Chloroflexota bacterium
TCCGGGCTTCCTGTTGAATTGATTTCCAGGCTCGTTCCACGGCATCCACTTCATCAGTTGATTCGGGGTACATTCCGTAACGGATTTTCGTATATGCCCGGGTAATTTCCATCAGGTCTTCCGCCCGTGAAGGGAATAATCCTTCCAGGGTTGGTAAAAATTCAAGTGGTGTTATGGCTGGCGGACGCGGTTTACCCAGGTTGTCGGCTGTTTTCAGCAATTGGAAGTAAACCTGCCGGATACGGGCTGCAGCAAGCAATTGTCCGGGGCGGGCTCGCCTGCGTTTTCGTTCCAGGTCATCCCGCGCTTGAGCTTTTCCTTTTGTTCCACCCAATCCCTCCCCAATTTCACCGGATCGGTGGGGAAGGATCCAGTCCAATAATCCAGCGCGGTAAAGGATAAAGATTAATCCAAGAACAAGCAGACCGATCAAGAAATAGGGGCGAACAGTTTCGATAAACCCCGGGGTTCTTATTGTGGCTGGCACCACGTCCAGGATCGCATCTCCCGGTTCCTGGGCAATTAATTGAACGCTTTCCAGTGCTTTCTGGAACTCCCCCCTCAGATTGGTGACGAAACCGCTGATGATTAATAAAAATGGCAGGACAACGATCCCGGCAACAATAATCAGCAAAATCAGCAGTGCCAATGCCAAACCAACGAGGATATTCCCCAATTGGTGGTCAAAAATCCAGCCCACACCCAGGCCCAGGAGGACTGTGCCCAAGGCAGCTAGAAAAATGCTGGCACCCCACTGCCAGCTCAATGCAGGCAATCTGCCGCCGCGTTCCTCCGCAACTCCGGTGATCCTTGCGGTGCTGACGGCAATCAAGCCAAAGAGGAGTGCCAGGTAGAGAGGAATGATAGTCGACTGGATGGAGGGTTCAATTTGGATCAGCCCCAAACCCAGAAGGGCAACCAGGCAGAACTCCAATTGCCGCATTACCGTACCGCTGTCCACGGACAGACGCGAGACCGTTATTGTTGCCCAAAGCAGGAACAAGATTATTACCGCGTGCCAGAAGGGATCAAGGTTGCCTTCCTGGGAAAACAGGCAGGTAACCGGTGAAAACAATCTTTCCAGTGGGTGAAATGCCTGGTCGGGTTGCACCAGGACCTGGAGCGTGATAACCAACCAGAAGGCGATCCAGACCGCCATCAACCAGCGGCGAATGGAATTTTTGAAGCGCACCAGGTTTAAAAATCGGATCCATCCATGATTAAGAAAAGCAAGGACTGGAAACACCACAAAGGCAAGCAGATCCCCACCTACAGGCTTCGTTATGTAGATATACCAGGCAGTGGCAGTCACAGTAAGCATTGCCAGGCTCGACATCCGGGAAATTTCTTCCCATGCCAGAATGTCGAGGTTTTGGACTTTGGGCTTGGTATTGGTGTGGGTCATGGTTGGGCTTATGGAATAAACGGATGGTGCACAATCTTGACGCCCTGGATGGGCGGCGGAGGAGTAGCATCCAGGGAGATTAAAGTTGTATGCTGACGATATCGCCGGATGTGGTGAATCGTTTCCACCAATTCGGGGGTGGTGATGGCGGATATGATGACCATGGTGGCTCCCATTGGGATTTTGGGCAGCGAGCGAAGCAGGAAGGAATCAAACGGTGCAAGGGTAAATGAGCTTAAGCCAGCCAGCATGGTTAATAAGTTTCCCAGCTGGTCCCGTGATCTCCCGGGCTTTAACTGGAAGGTCTGGTCCGACTGAGCCAGTGATCCGTTGGATATTAATCCAACGGCATATCCCGCCTCCACGCCATGATAAACAATGGTGGCAGCCACCTTGATTAATTGCTCAACGGTTTCTGGAACCACCCCTTCCCACGAATGAAGACCGGTTGCCATATTTAAACAAACCTGCATTACCTGTGATGTTACTGGCTGGTAGATTTTCACTTGCAAGGTTCCGGTCCGGGCTGTGGCTGGCCAGTGGATACGGCGGAATTCATCCTCTGGGCCATACTGGCGGACTCCCATCATCCGGTTGGGATCTTCAAACAACCTCCGGCGAGCCTTCCGGTCACCGAAGGGATCGTCAGCATCCAAACCCAATTCAGAAAGGGGAATGATTTCCGGGTAAACAGTGAGGGTATTTGGCAGTTCCACTGTTTTTGAAGATTCCTCAAAGCCAAACAGGTCACCCGATTCCAGTACAACTGGACCAAGCGTGTGAATGCCGCGTTTCTTAAACTGGATGGTGGTTGCCCTTGTCACCCTTTGGTTCCATCGCAGGCTGTAAGAATTAATAAATTGAATTCGATCAGGCAGGTGGGAAGGTGCAATCTGTCCTTCGGCAAGCGGAGGTGCACCAGCAGACCATGAATCGCGGGTAGTTAACCAGGAAACGGGAAGCAGTTTGCGATTCTCAACCGTGATTTTCGCCGGGGTGGTTTCTCCAGGAAACCCCCGGTGATACACAAACTTCCGTTGGTACTGGACCTTATTAAGCGAAAATTTTCGCCAAAAGTAGGATATTGCAAAAATGACTCCGGCGGCGGAGGCAAAATAGCTCAACCAGGGCAGGTGGAGAATTGCGCCTGCAACCAGGAGGATAATGATGACCACCAGCCAGTAGATGGGACGCATTAAAATTCCACGGGGACTGGAACAGCGGAAACAATATCTTCAATTAATTCAAGCGAGTTACGCCCGCGGAGTTGTGCCTGGGGAGAGATGATTAATCGATGACTGAATACGTGAGGAGCCATGGATTTCACATCATCCGGCAGGACATAATCACGTCCCTGGATGGCTGCCCACGCCTGGCTTGCCTGGAACAGGCTCAAGGTGGCGCGAGGGCTGGCGCCAAGCTGGATGTCGACATTTTCGCGGGTGGCACGTCCAATCCGAACAATGTAATCCTGGATGGTTTCTTCCACCCGGATATCCTGGCGTTCTTTTTGGGCAGCGATGATTTCCTCCGGGGTTGCCACCTGTTGAAGTTCGGACAGTGGATCCGCAGCACGGAACCTGCGGAGAATCTGGTTTTCTTCTGCCTGGCTGGGATAACCGATTTGTATTTTCAGCATAAACCGGTCAACCTGTGCTTCGGGCAGCGGAAAAGTGCCCTCCAGTTCAATTGGGTTCTGGGTAGCCATGACAAGGAAGGGGCGGGGGAGGATGTGTGTCACACCGTCAATGGTTACCTGGCGTTCCTGCATGGCTTCCAGCAATGCCGACTGGGTCCTGGGGGTGGCGCGGTTGATTTCATCCGCCAGGACAATTTGCGAAATAATTGGACCCGGGCGGAATTCAAATTCCTGCTTTTTTTGGTTAAACCAGCTTAACCCGGTCACGTCTGATGGAAGCAGGTCGGGGGTGAACTGGATACGGCGGAAGGTGCAGCCAATGGATGCTGCAAGAGCCCGCGCCAAGGTCGTTTTTCCTGTACCAGGCACATCCTCTAAAAGAATGTGCCCCTCGCATAACACGGCAACCAGGACGCGTTGGATGACATCTTCTTTTCCCACGATTACTTTCTGTACATTTTCAACTAGCCGATTGGTGATTTGTTTAATCAAGGAATCCTCCAGGATGAGAATGATTGCGTGTTTATTGTACTTCCACTTGGTTGTGGATTGGGCTTATCAATACAGAAATGACGATAATTGTCAGGCAATTGACAGGTTATCCATCCACTATGCTTATTGTTCTTCAACCAGAACCGGGTCCAGTAATCCAACAGAAAGGATTTCTGTGGCACTGCCATTGACAATGCACAGGCTCAGGTACCCGGAGCTATCCCAGATGGCAACCAGGCTGCCGGGGGGATGGGAGCCAAATGTTGGGGATATGTCTGTAATTATGTGATCCTTGATGGTAATGCAAACCCGTGATGAGAGGATTTGGGTACGCGAGAGATTGATTCCAAGATTCCCAAAACGATCAATATGGATGATCTGTGCATGCCATGCCTGGTTTTGCCGGGTGGGTTGGGGAATGTCCAGCAGGATCGGATCGTGTACGGGAATCCCCAATTCCTCAAGTGGAATTCCCAATGCCAGGTGGGCGGCAACCGGTGAGAATATATCTCTTCCGTGGAATGTTGTGGACGGGTTGGGCAGCCAAAATTGCGGTTGATTCAAATGCACGATTTCAACCTGTTCCTGATGCATACCTGCACTCTGATAAGGGATCGTTATCAGTCCGTTATCCGGGCAGACGTAGTAATATTGTCCAATCCGCGCTGCGATGGGGCGGCGGCTGGTTCCCACACCGGGATCCACAACCATCACATGAATGGTATCTGCAGGGAAATATGGATAAGCCCGACTGATCGTCAGTGCCCCCTCCAGCACGTGCTGCGGTGGGATTTCATGGGAGATATCAACAATCTGTGCCTGAGGGTGGATGGATGAGATTACCCCTTTCATAATTCCGGGATAACCATCCTTCCACCCAAAGTCTGTCAGTAAAGTAATCATCTGATTTCCGGCATGGAATTTGCAGCCATTGTACACTGTAACTGGAAAATTGTGTAAGCGCCTGTTGGTCCTCGGAATAATTCTATTGCAGCTCCCTTGCCCGGTTTGATTTAAACCGATTATACTTGCCCTGAATTGTTTGGTTAAGGTAAGCTGGTGATCATTGACCGGTTAAAGTCCATGCTTCAGGATCAATTTACTCCCATCGACCGGGAGTGGATTCAAAAGGCTTATGCCTATGCGGAAAAGGCATATGCCGGGCAGCAACGCACCTCGGGCGAGAGCTTTCTTAACCACTGCACAGCGGTTGCAACGATCCTGATGGAATTAAACGTGACACCGGTTATGGTGGTGGGCGGTTTACTGCATGATCTTCCCCATTGTCCCGGGTTTTCCATCCAGGATATCCGGAGGGAGTTTGGTGAGGAGGCAGCCGGAATTATTGAAGGAGTATTAAACCTTTCCAATTTACCCATGATTTCCCGGGCGGAAATATTCCTGGAAAGCGGCGAGGCTGCTTCGGACCGGGAATCCCTCGGAAATGCTCCTCTGGATGGCACCCGCGTCCAAATCCGTAGACACGAAACCACCAATGAAGGACTTCGCAAGATGTTTCTTGCCATGGGCGAGGACGTCCGTGTGGTGGTTGTGAAGCTTGCGGACCGGCTGCA
>JAGVUS010000087.1 GCA_019136175.1 Chloroflexota bacterium
TCCTGGATTATCGCGACTCCGGCATGCAGGGTTCCCCGGATAATTCCCATCCCCGGGCATTGGCTGCCGCCCCGCAGGATCAGGTTGCCAGCCAGATTGTGGAACATATCCGCAGGCTGCGCCCACAAGTGGTCATTACTTTTGATCCCATTGGTGGATACCGCCACCCGGATCACATTGCCATCCACCTGGCAACCGTCCAGGCATTTGAACTGGCTGGAAAACCGGAGTATTCTGATCCAGCAGGACAACCACCCCAAAAA
The DNA here is from genome assembly GCA_019136175.1 of Chloroflexota bacterium. Classification (GTDB taxonomy): domain Bacteria; phylum Chloroflexota; class Anaerolineae; order Anaerolineales; family Anaerolineaceae; genus CALMHE01. The sequence continues at coordinate 264 of JAGVUS010000087.1, forward strand.
CCAGAAAAGCTATATTTCCATACCATGCCCCATGGATTTCTTCGCCTGATGGTCAAATTGATGCCGTTGATCGGTCGTGACCCGCACAAATTTGGCAAGAACGGGGATATTGACCTGGCATCCATCGCCGAAGTGAATTTCCCCACCCATGCCCGGGTTAATTACCGTCCAGTTGCACAAATCCGGGATGATGCATCCGCCTGCCATGCCAGCCAGGGCGGCGGCAGGATGCGGGGAGGGATCTTTGGTCCGCTGCAACGACTGGTTGCCTCCAATGACACCTACATGCGGGCATTTCCGCCATACCAACCCGGTGAACCAGTCGAAAGAGACCTGTTCCAGGGTATTGAGTAGTCATTGTGTAAACGACTTCTGCCCATACATCCAATTTAAACTCATCTAAAAAACAGACCCTGTCAAGTTGACAGAGTCTGTTTCCATATTATTGTCAAGAATTTTACAATCGAATCACTGTCCCGCAATATTCACAGACAATGGTATCCTGCCCCCGTAAAACCGTTTGTGTGATTGCGGCATGGCAGGCTGGGCATACTGTGGGAGCATTTTTCACCTTCTCAACAGCAGCCTGATCCACCGCCACCGCCCGGTCTTGTTCAAAGTCCCTGGCTTTTGCCCTGTTGATCAACCCCTGCCAACGGGCAGCATCCTGCCAGATGTGCACATGCACCGAACGGTACGGCGCACCTGAACCAAGCATCAAATCAAGGTGATCTTCATTTTTGAATGTTCCCAGTTTGGACGTCCGTACTTCCTCCACAAGAACAACCGGGAATTCAAATTTTAATTCCTGCACCTTTTTCTTTTCCGTGGTGATAAAGAGAACTTTCTTGGTGGCAATCTCCTCTTTTTGTTCAAAGAGAATGCGCTGATCCGTCAGGAATAGAACGCCTTCGGGATCATCTTTTTCTTCCTTGCCTGTTGGAGCCCAGACAGTCTTGACCGCCATCACACCTGCTTCCGTTGGAAGCAGTTGGAAGGTGGCTTCTGCAAGTTGTTTCAACATCCAGTCCACTTCCTGGAGTCCCTGTTTAAATGTGCCAAGTTCTGATTGGAGTGTGTCATACATCCCTTTGATGGAGTTAATGACCGATTCCGCCCGCCCCTGTAGACCATCCACTTCAGCGCGCACCTGGTTGCAATACGGTCTTGCCAGGGCAACGTTGGATGATATCCCCGCCAGGTGTGCCAGCTTGCTCTCCACACCGGGCAGCTCGGCTTCCAGCTGGCGTCCTTGCGAACTGATCTGCACCATCACCGTCGGGCGAACCGTAGACCAACGTTGCGCCAGGTCTGCCGCCCGGGTTTCCATCGCCTTCCCAAACGCGTATCCTCGGCTCCGCAGATCATCAACACGTTTGGACAAACCAGAAATTTCCATATCGAGGTCTTCCACCTCATCCCGCAGGCTGGATAAACGCACGTCAGTACGCACTTTATCCATATCCCGTTGAATTTCAGCAATATCCTTCCGCAGGATATCCAGGGGTGTTTGAGACTGTTCAGGCATGATTCACTCCTTTGGATTCATTTAACTTGGTTTAATTATATCGGTTTTTATGAATTCATCGTCACATATCATTTGGAATTTGTGCCAATTTTCTGCCAGCCCGCTTCAAAACCCAGAGAGCATCCAGTGTAACAAAGGGGTTTATGTTTCGTTTACTGACTGGTCCCCAGGCAACGGGAGAGTATCCACTCAAATCCGGACGGGAAGTACGGTAATACTTGCCTTCTGATGGAAAGCCACCACCTGGAAGCATTTTTGCCTCAAGCAAATCCAGTGCCTCTTCACAGCGCGGATTCGAGATCAAATCCATCTCTGCAATTACCTTCAAGCCGAACAGGATGTCGTAATGCCAGTAACATGGGTAATGCAACCGGATAAAATCCGGGTCCATAATGGCTCCGTCTTGTCTCCGGCGGAACATGCGCCGCGAAAAAAATATTTCACTCGCCCGAATCGCAGCATCGCGAGCTTCCCAGTTGTTGGCAACCCGGGCGTACAAAGCCAGCGCGCGCATGGGAATCAGAGATTCCATAAAGGATGATATTTTCACATCGGGGTGCCGGTCACAATTCCAGCCCCCATCCTCCCACTGCCACTCCATCAGGTGTTGTGCCAGCAAGTCAGCCCGTGAATCGGCAATTCCAAGGGAAACCTGGCTCCATAGCGCATTCCCTTCCTGTGAAGCACACCGGCGTACCCTCCCATTAATTGTTTTGATATGCCTGCCATGTTTTTCTGAAAACAACCAGTCCAGTTGTTGGTCCCGCAGCGGAATCAACCGGGAATCTCCCGGCGGATAACCAATTTCCGCCAGCATTGCCAACACCCAATGACCACCAGACCATTTAAAGTAGGGATGATGAAAAATATCGTCTGGTTGATTCAGGATGGAAAGCAACTTGTTTACTGTTGGAGATTCCACCATGGCAAGCCGCGCCTCGTTATAGGCTTCCAGTTGGATGGCTCCTCCAGCCAGGCGGTTCAATGCCATCCATCGAACAACCGGATCATCCGAATTCAACAGTTCATCAATCACAGGGAGCATCATGGTTCTTTTATAGCATAAATTTTCCTCACCGTGCAATGAAGGAGAAGTGAAAAACTGCTTGAATCAATCATCTCCAGTGGGAATATCCGGAAAAAATCAAAATCATCAACAATGGGTTCCCGCAAAACCACCAAACTCGATTATAATGAAACGGTTTTATCGGTAAATCATCGTTCTTTTGACAAGTAAGTATACATCCTTTAAAATAGGGTGTTGAACATAACGAAATGTATTGGAAGGGACACGCATGAAAGAGTATACAACTGAATCCATCCGCAATGTTGCCGTGGTTTCCCACGGAAGCGCTGGCAAGACCATGTTGACGGAAGCTTTCCTGCATACTTCTGGGGGAACAACCCGCCTTGGGAAAATCGAAGATGGAACCACGCTTTCGGATTATGACGAAGAGGAAATCCGTCGGGGAATTTCCATTTACACATCCGTCATTCCGGTTGAATACAAAAACACCAAGATTAATTTCCTCGACACCCCCGGATATAATGACTTCGTTGGTGAAGTGATTTCCGCCTTGCGGGTTTCTGATGCCGCTCTTATCCTGGTGGATTCGGTGGCAGGACTGGAAGTTGGGACCGAGATTGCCTGGAATTATTGCAACCATTTCAATCTCCCACGTTTCCTGGTCATCAACAAGCTGGAGCGGGATAATGCCTCCTTTGCCAAGGCAGTTGCCTCGGTTCAGGAATTCACCGATATCCGCCTGATCCCCGTCCAGCTCCCCTGGGGCGAAAAAGCTGCCTTCCAGGGAGTGATTGACCTGATTACCATGAAAGCATTCAAGGGCGATGGGAAAACCATTGTGGACATTCCTGCCGACCTGCGCCCCGCAGCAGAAGAAGCCCACCTCAAGCTGGTGGAAGCTGCTGCCGAGGGTGATGACAGCCTGATGGAAAAATATTTTGAATCCGGCGAGCTGACCATCGAAGAAATCCTGAAGGGTCTGAAAAGCGGGATTCAATCCCTCAGTTTTGTTCCTGTATTTGTGACCTCGGGTGCAGCTGAAATTGGCATCATCCCCCTGCTGGATGCGATTGTTTCCCTGTTCCCGTCTCCCAGTGAGACCGCCCCGGCTGTTGCCCAGGGCAAGGATGGCGAGGAAAAAATTTCTGCATCCGATTCAGGTCCCCTGGCTGTGTATGTTTGGAAAACCACCGCCGATCCCTTTGTTGGCAAGCAAACCTTCTTCCGGGTGTATTCTGGTGTGGTCACATCCGACAGCCGAATTTGGAACCAGACCAAATCCATTGAGGAGCGGTTTGGCACCGTCAGCATCCCACGCGGAAAGGAACTCATCCCTGCCAAGACCATTCATAGTGGTGATATTGCAGTTGTTCCCAAACTATCTGAAACCTCCACGGGAAACACCCTCTGCGATAAAGCCCATCCGCTGACCCTGCCTGTCCCACAGTATCCGGGTGCACTTTACCGCGTGGCAGTCACCCCCAAAACCCAGCAGGATTCCGCCAAGTTAAGTTCCACGCTCACCCGTCAGTGTGAAGAAGATGTGACCCTTTCCTGGTATAACGAGCCTGCCACCAGCCAGACAATTTTGCAGGGCATGGGTGATCAACACATTGAGGTTGCCATCCGCCGTGCTGAATCCCGTTTCCAGGTCGGGATCAATACTGAAGAACCACGGGTTCCCTACAAGGAAACCATCACACGCAAGGGCAATGCGATGTACCGTCACAAGAAACAAACCGGTGGTGCGGGTCAATTTGGTGAGGTACACCTGCGCGTGGAACCTTACACCGAAGGCGATTTCGACTTTGCCTGGGAAGTGTTCGGCGGTGCTGTTTCACAAAGCTACGCCAACTCCATCACCAAGGGTATCCAGAGCGTGATGAAAGAAGGTGTCATTGCCGGGTATCCCGTCTTTGGTGTCCGCGTGGCAGTAACGGACGGCAAGGAACACCCAGTTGACTCCAAGCCTATTGCGTTTGAAATCGCCGGACGGGAAGCCTTCAAGCTCGCCTTCAAAGAAGCCGGTCCGGTTTTGCTGGAACCAATCATGATGGTAAAAATTGTTGTACCAGAAAATCACATGGGTGATGTCCTGGGCGACCTCAACACCCGCCGGGCGCGCGTGATGGGCATGGAAACCGAACGCGGTCATTCCACCATCACAGCATCCGTCCCCCTGGCGGAAATGCAGCGCTACACCACCCAGCTCCGCTCCATTACCGGTGGGCGCGGTGTGTTCTCAATGGAATTTGAACGCTACGATAATGTTCCGCCACACCTGGAGTAATCTCTTCCTTCCCTCAGGAAAAAATCAGATGTGTTCTTTGGGCGAACCCAATCCTCAAAGAACACATCGTCTTTTATGACAATGAATCATCAGGAACCACTTGAAATTCTCTGGGATGCCCTCCTCTCCCGCGATCCGGAACAGGTGCGGAAGGCATTCGATTGCCTCTCCCCAAGGATCCAAAGGGACATTCTTGCACACCTTCATCGGATGGCAACCGAGCCGGACTGGCATCCCGAACAACGGATTTCTGCCCAGGCTGCCCTAGATGCATTAGAAAATCAGGAATAGTGCCCAAACAGGATGAGCTGACATGGATTTGCGGGATCTGACTCAGGCAATGCACAAATTTGTGACCGCCAAAGGGTGGTACGGGAAGGATTCGCTTCGTCCACAAACCCCTCGCAACATTGCCATCTCGCTCAGCCTGGAAGCATCTGAAATATTGGAACATTTCCAGTGGGAGGAATCGCCCCGCAACTCGGATGAACTACCCGGTGAACTGGCAGATGTTGCCCTATACCTGCTCCAACTGGCATCCCTTCTGCAAATTGATCTTGAATCCGCCATCCTGGAGAAGCTGAAGGTCAACTACGGGCGCGATTGGGATTCTGGGGTAAAATAACCTCCACATTCATCAGCGGTTAGGAGCATCTCTTGAAAGTAACTGTTTTTGGCGGCGCAAGAACCATTCCGGGCGATTCACTATACGCAGAAGCATACGAATTGGGTTCCCTGCTCGCCAAAGCAGGGCATTCCGTCCTGACCGGTGGATATATTGGGACCATGGAAGCGGTCTCCCGCGGTGCTGCAGAAGCCGGTGGTCATGTAATTGGCATCACCTGTGATGAAATTGAACGCTGGCGCACAGTTCGCCCCAATCCATGGGTAATGGAGGAGCAGCGTTTTTCCACGCTCAATGAGCGCCTGGTTGCGCTGGTTGACCAGGGCGATGCCTACATTGCGCTCAATGGGGGAGCCGGGACATTGGCAGAAATCTCCATCACATGGAACCGCCTGATCATCAACTCCCTTCCACCGCGCCCCCTCATCCTGCTTGGTGAAGCCTGGCAACAGGTCATTCAAGGATTATTTGATCTTCAATCCAATTATATTTCCGCCCCCGACCGGGTGTGGGTGAAATTTGCCTCCACACCACAGGAGGCAGTGCAACAAATCCAAAATCATCAGGAAAGTAATCAACCATGGCAGATGAAAAATTAACCCCCCGCAGCGAAAATTATTCCGAGTGGTACAACCAGGTCATTCAACGTGCAGAACTGGCGGATTATGCCCCTGTGCGCGGCTGCATGGTGGTACGACCATACGGCTGGGCATTGTGGGAGAATATCCAACAGAGCCTGGACAGGCGGTTTAAAGAAACCGGGCACGTGAATGCCGCCTTCCCCATGTTCATCCCCATGTCCTTTTTGGAAAAAGAAAAGGAGCATGTTGAGGGTTTTTCGCCCGAGCTGGCAGTGGTGACCATCGGCGGAGGGGAGGTGTTGGAAGAACCCCTGGTGGTCCGCCCAACCTCCGAGACAATTATCGGGTACATGTATTCCAAATGGGTAAAATCCTACCGCGACCTGCCAATCCTGATCAACCAGTGGGCAAACGTCGTCCGCTGGGAGATGCGCACCCGGCTGTTCCTGCGAACACTGGAATTCTACTGGCAGGAGGGTCACACTGCACATGCCACCGCTGCCGAAGCGGAGGAAGAAACCCTGCGCATGTTGGGGATTTATGCCGATTTTGCCATGCAGGATGCTGCCATTCCAGTGATCCCTGGTCGGAAATCAGCCACTGAGAAATTTGCTGGTGCAGCTGCATCCTACACCATTGAAGCCATGATGGGTGATACCAAGGCACTGCAATCGGGCACTTCGCATTTCCTTGGGCAAAACTTTGCCAAAGCATTTGATATCCAGTACCTGGATCAGAACAATGAACTCCAATACTGCTGGACAACCTCCTGGGGTGTTTCCACCCGCATGGTTGGCGCAATCATCATGACACATGGTGACGACCAGGGGTTGGTTTTCCCACCCCGGCTCGCCCCCATCCAGGCAGTGATCGTTCCCATTTACCGCAACGAGGAAGAACAGGGCAAGGTCATGCCGGTCGTGGAGAAAATCCGCTCTCAGCTTGCCGCCTTCCGGGTCAAAGTGGATGACCGCACCGAGGTGACCCCCGGATTCAAGTTCAACGATTGGGAAATGCGCGGCGTTCCCCTGCGAATTGAAATTGGTCCCAAGGATGTGGAAAAAGGAACCGTTGCACTGGCGCGCCGGGATAAACCCGGCAGGGAAGGCAAGGCGTTTATCAGCCAGGAAAATATTGTCAGCGCCGTCACCGGGTTATTGGATGAAATCCATATCTCACTTTACAACCGCGCCCGGGACTTTCGGGATGCCCACATGTACGATCCAAAAGATTACAATGAATTCCAGGAAGTGGTCCAAAATGGCTGGGCATTCTCCTGGTGGTGTGGCAGCGCAGACTGCGAGACAAAAATCAAGGAAGAGACAAAGGCAACCACCCGCTGCATTCCATTGGATCAGCCTGGCGGAACCGGGAAGTGCATCTATTGCGGTCAACCTGCAACGGAAAAAACGTATTTTGCCCGGGCATATTAATTCGAAAGCACAATGCCTGCTGTCAGACTGGATCAATTAAAAGCATCCCTGGTTGAACTGGGAGCATATTTCGCCCGCCCGGTTCTCTTTCAGCGTGCATTATTGGAGTTGCTGGAGACTTATGCCGATCTGACCTACAAGCCCGGCGATGGAGTGGCAGCACAACGCCTGGTTCCATCCTATCACGTCCCACCGATTGTGTTGGTTCAATTGGAGCAGGCATTTTACCCCCTGGTTCAACAAAACCCGGATTCAGCCCTGGCATTGGCGGATCTCCTCTGGCAGAAAGAAAACCTGGAAACCCGCCAGGTTGCCGCCATCCTCCTGGGACAACTTCCATCAAGCCATTTGAATCACGTCATTGAACGGTTGTCCGACTGGAGCAGGGAAGAGACGGATACAGTTTATCTGGAGGAACTGTACCACCGGGGAACAGCCCGACTGCGCCGTGAGGCATCCATTCGACACCTGGAACTGGTCAGTCATTGGATATCCGGACCCAGCCCTTTCCTTCGCAGAATGGGGTTGAGTTTATTGATTCCACTGGTGCAGGATTCATCATTCCAAAATCTCCCTGCCGTATTCCGCCTTCTGGACCCGCTGCTTCACTCTCCCCAACCCAGCCTGCAGCCCATTTACATTGATATCATTACCACCCTTGCCAGGATCTCGCCCGGTGAAAC
>JAGVUS010000403.1 GCA_019136175.1 Chloroflexota bacterium
CATCCCATAATGATTGAAAAAATCCATCAACGTTTGGACTTTGTTCATCAAAGGGTTTCCATCAGGAAAAGATGCGCTTATGAAGGGTGATTGTGTTAAAATGACAACCATGCAAAAACCACGCATCATTTTCATGGGGTCTCCCGAATTTGCAGTTCCAATTTTGCAGAAATTAATGGAAACCTACCCGGTTGTGGGGGTTGTCACCCAACCGGACCGCCCGTCGGGAAGAGGGCAAATCCCGACCCCCCCGCCTGTCAAACTGCTTGCCAAACAGAACGGGCTGACCATCTTCCAACCTCGTCGTTTGAAGGACCCGGGTGTATACGAGGAGTTGGCATCGCTTCAACCCGACTTGATCGTTGTCGCGGCATTTGGGCAGATTTTGCGGCAGAATATCCTGGACCTACCTGTGCATGGCTGCGTTAATGTGCACGCATCAATTTTGCCAAGGTGGCGCGGTGCAGCACCCATCCAGGCAGCCATCCTTGCAGGAGATCTGCTTACCGGCATCACGATTATGAAGATGGATGCGGGTGTGGATACAGGGGCAATCCTGTCGCAAATCTCAACCCCCATTGATCTTGTAGATACAGCGCAAACCCTGGGGGAACGACTTGCTTTTATGGGCGCGGATTTATTGGTGAATACCATCCCCGGTTACCTGGATGGATCGATACGGCTGATCAAACAGAACGATGAACTTGCCACCTATGCGCACATGATTCAAAAGGAGCAGGGCGAGCTTGATTTTTCCAGGACAGCTGAAGAATTGGAACGACAAATTCGGGCATTTTTCCCCTGGCCTGGCTCTTATTTCCAATGGATGGACAGCCCCATGAAAGTTCACGCTGCCCGGGTGGAAACCGTTTTGAAGCTTGGCGTTGGTGAGCATGGGGTTGTCGATGGATTACCCGCCATTGGGACAAGCCGGGGTGTTTTGGTTTTGACAAGCGTCCAGCCTGCCGGGAAAAAGGTGATGCCAGGCAGGGATTTTCTACGGGGTACCCGTCATTGGTGTTCGCTTTGATTTGATATCATGGTTGGATGGATATGAACCAAAAATACCGTGTATTGTGTTTTGGGTTGGGAGCGATTGGAACTTATGTTGGCGGCAGCCTGGCTTTGGTAGGTCACGACGTTGTTTTTATGGAAAGACCCGAATTTGTTCCCGACCTTCAGCAGAATGGACTAACTTTACACCTGGAAAACGGGGAGTATCATATTCAACCGCATGTTGTTGGTGCCCTTGGAGATGTCTTAACCCAGAAATTTGATTTTGGAATTGTTGCCCTCAAATCATATGACCTGGATCAGCTTCTGCTCCAGCTTGAGCCATTCAAGGACAAGCTTCCACCAATTGTTTGTTTGTTGAACGGGGTGGATAATGAAAGGAAGTTGATCCATCTTCTTGGAGCAGATCGAGTGATTGCGGGAACCGTGACCAGTGCAGTTGGCAAGCGGGGAAATGGTCAAATTGTTTTGGAGAAAAAGAGGGGGATTGGGTTGGCTTCTGGTCATGTGTTATCTGGGGCAATCCATGAGGCGTTTTTGGAAGCCGGGTTGAACAGCCATCTCTATTCTGATGCGAACAGCATGAAATGGTCCAAAATGCTGACCAATTTACCGGCAAATGCCACGTCTGCCATTTTAAACTGGACGGCATCACAAGTTTATACCAATCGGTTGATTTTTCGCCTGGAAGTTGCCATGCTTCGTGAAGCCATTTGTGTAATGAAATCGCTACAGATTCCTGTGACGGATCTTCCCCGTACTCCCGTTCGGGCAATGTCCTGGATGTTCAACCTGCCTTTATGGATCAGCCAGCCGCTCCTTGCCCAAACCCTGGGACGCGGCAGGGGAGATAAAATGCCTTCTTTTCATATTGACCTGCATGGGGGACGTGGAAAAAGCGAGGTGGATTATTTAAACGGGGCTGTTGTACGGTATGCGACAGATATTGGTCAGATTGCGCCCATTAATGACCGGTTGACAAAGTTATTACTTGCCATAACTTCGGGAGCGATTGCGATTTCCGAATATGAAAATCAGCCTGAAAAACTTTATCATGAAATAACCCATAATATCAAGGATTATTCTTTATGGTAAAGATCAATCTTGACAGGTTTATGAATTCCAGCAGGATTGGGGTTGGGGTTGGTCTGTTCCTGGGACAGATCCTGCCGCCGCCCATTGGATACAAATTTGCTGATTTTGGGGCAAAACTGGTCGCTTGCCGCAGGTCGTCAAAATTAGTTCAGGGTATTCGGCTCAATCAGTGGGTTGTAAGGGGAGGGAATTCATCCGGCGCGGAATTAAACCGAGCCGTGACGGCTGTACTCAAGTCGACCGCCAGGGCGTTATATGACTTTTTCCACTTCTACAACAATCCAGATCAAATTCGGGAATTGGTGGAATTTACACCAGTTTTCCGGGAATTACTTAATGAAAGGATGAAATATCAACGGGGGATGTTGTTTGTTGCCCCTCACTTGGGATCATTCGATTTGGCTGGCGCCAACCTCAGCGTTCGGGGACTGAAGTTCCAGGTTTTATCCTATCCAACACCGACCAGTAGTTATCGTTTGCAAAATCAGATGAGGGAAAAACTGGGAATTCACATGACGCCATTTACTGTGGAAGCCCTTCAGGAAGCGAGAAAGCGGTTACAGGAGGGGGGGACTGTATTAACGGGATTGGATCGTCCATGGGAAGAGTCGAATTATCGACCGCGTTTCTTTGGACGCCCTGCCGCTCTCCCGGTTGCATACATTCAACTTGCCATGCGAACCGGGGTGCCTGTTTCCGTTGTGGCTACCTATCGTAAACCCAATGGTCAATACTGCCTGGATTGCACAGAGCCGGTCACAATGACTACCACAAAGGATCGGGAAAGTGACATTGTTGAAAATGCAGAAAAGGTATTGAGTTTTGCTGAAAAGTTTATCTGGGAATTTCCAGACCAGTGGTCCATGTTTTATCCCATCTGGCCGGATGCCCGGGAAGAAATGATTACCAAAAAGGAACAATAAACCTTGGAAGATCGCTCACAACACACCCGATTGAACCCCATGTTATTGGGAAAACTGGAACGTCCTGCACTCAAGTGGTTGGCTGCCAAAACACCTGCTTGGGTCAGTCCTGATTTTTTGACGGTGATTGGTTTTTTAGGATCTGTTGTAGTTTTTGTCGGTTATGTTTTTACCAACCGGCATCCTGCATTTTTGTGGCTGGCAAGCCTCGGTTTTATCATCAATTGGCTTGGGGACAGCCTGGATGGAACAGTTGCAAGGTATCGCAATATTGAACGACCCAAGTATGGTTTTTTTGTTGATCATACCGTGGATGCATTGGATGAAATGTTGGTTTTTCTTGGATTGGGTTTATCCCCCTATGTGGATTTTTCCCTGGCGATACTGACGCTGCTGGGTTACATGCTGATGACCGTTTTAGCTTACATCACGACTATCGTCAGTGGTGTTTTTCGGATTGCCTACATCTCGTTGGGTCCCACGGAAATGCGTGTGATTGCAATCCTGTGCAATACCATTATCTATTTCATTGGGAATCCATCGGTCAAACTTCCAATCATTGGGGTTGTGGGGTTATACAATATCTTTGTCGGGTGTATTGCAGCTTTGCTTTTTGGTGGGTACATTGTGATTATGTTCCTGAAAGCAGCAGAACTTTCCAGGATCGATGAGAAGAAAAAACCTTAAAAGGAAAAGGAATTAACAAATGACCACACCCGACTGGGTTCAGGATGCAATATTTTACCAAATTTTTCCCGACCGATTCTCCAATGGTGATAAGTCAAATGATCCGCCCAATGTTATGCCCTGGAATGCCATTCCAACTTCAACCGGATTTTGGGGTGGTGACCTGGCAGGAATTTCCGATCACCTGGATTATTTGGAGGATCTCGGAGTCAATGCGATCTATCTAAATCCAATATTTTTGGCAAGCTCAAACCATCGTTACAACACGACAGATTATTTCACGATTGATCCCAAGCTGGGAGATACGGACGATTTTCGCACCTTGATTCATAATGCTCACAAAAAGGGCTTGCGGATTATCCTGGATGGAGTTTTCAATCACTGTGGGAGGGGCTTTTTTGCCTTCAATGATCTTTTGGAGAACCAGGAAACATCACCGTATCGGGATTGGTTCCACATTTATGGATTTCCTGTCGAAGCCTACAAGAAAGGAAAGCCATCTACCTATGAGGCATGGTGGGATTTCCCCAGCTTACCGAAATTCAACACCAATAATCCACGTGTTCGGAAATATATTCTGCAGGTGGCTCGTCATTGGATTGATTTGGGGGCAGATGGCTGGCGATTGGATGTTCCCAATGAAATTGATGATGATGCATTCTGGTCTGAATTTCGATCGGTTGTAAAGAATGCAAACCCGGATGCCTATCTCTTGGGGGAAATATGGGATGGAAACCCTCGATGGGTGGGGGAAGGTCACTTTGATGGTCTTATGAATTACCCTCTGAAACAGGCAATCCTGGATTTTATGAATCGGCATATTGATGCAGCGGGTTTTCAAAATCGGGTTGAAGAACTCTATCGTTTTTATCCTGCCGAGAATGGATATGCTATGTACAATCTGCTGGGAAGTCACGACACAGAGCGAATTTTAACGCTTGTGAATGGTAATTTCGAACAGTTGAAACTGATCATGTTGATGCAATTCGCTTTCATTGGAGCACCAGCAATTTATTATGGAGATGAGATTGGATTGACAGGGGGAAAGGATCCGGAATGTCGAAAATCTTTCTTGTGGAATGAGGGTGAATGGAATCATGAAATCCGGGAGTGGACTAAATCTCTTTGTAAAGCCAGAAGAGATAGTAAAGCTTTGCGGAGAGGATCCATGGAATTTCAGCACTCCTCTGTTCCTGGAACAGTGGTGTTGGAACGCCGGTATGAGAATGAATTGGTGACCATTTTTTGTAATTCCTGGCAGAAACCCACCCGGTTATACTTGGAAATCCCAGAGCTACAGGAGCAATCCGGGAATATGGAGACCTTGGCTCGTACGGGCAGTTGGCGTTTTGACTTTTCCCATTCC
>JAGVUS010000411.1 GCA_019136175.1 Chloroflexota bacterium
TGGCATTTTCTTCAAGAAGACACATTTGCTTCCAAGGGACAAAAGCTCATTTACCATGGTCCGCTTAAACCCCTTGAAAAAATTCTGCTTCAGTCGCCGCTGGTTCCATGGAGCTATTTTGCAAGCAATTTTTATCACAATGTCTACTGGTACCCATTTGTAGGCAGGAAACGTGTGGAATCTGCACTCAGAACCCCTTGGGGACAATTATTCCAATCATACGGAGATGGGAAAGTTGTCATGCCGGGCATGGAGCCCAAAACTGTCGTCCAGGCGGGTGTGGCAATTGGCGCGCTTGCAGCCATGTTGGGAGTTGGTCTTTGGCTGTTGGGGAAGAAACACAGGAAATAATGCTGGTGTTTGAAGTTTTGCAATAGAGTACATATGTACTTTACATCATAATATTTACACAGGAGAAACCATGTTTCAAAATTTTCAGGAAGCAGCCGCGTACGTTAAGGAGAACAAAATCCGGTTGGTTGATTTGAAATTTTGTGATCTATGGGGACGCTGGCACCATGTCACAATTTCGGCGGTGGAATTCACCCCGGAATTGATGGAATCCGGTATCGGTTTTGATGGTTCCTCTGTTGGTTTCAAGTCCGTAAAAGCCGGTGATATGGTGCTCATCCCCGACCTGGGAACGGGCTTCATGGATCCATTTTGCGAAACCCCAACCCTCAGCTTTATCTGCAATACAGTGGAAGCCGATACCAAGGTCCGGTTTGGCGGTGATCCTCGTGAAGTGGTGCAGCGCGCGGAAACTTTCATGATCCAGCAAGGACTTGCTGACCAAAGCCTTTGGGGTCCTGAATTTGAATTTTATGTGTTCAATGATGTCGTTCTTGAAAATGATATTTTCACTTCGGCATATCGTGTGGATTCCTTTGAGGCATCATGGAACTCCTCCCAGGGTGGTGATGGACACCTGATTCCCATCCATGGCGGTTATCACGCCATTCCGCCACGCGATCAGACAAGCGACCTCCGCAGCCGCATGACCATCCTCCTAGAAGACCTGGGAGTACCGGTCAAATATCATCATCATGAAGTCGGCGGACCAGGTCAGTGTGAAATTGAAACTCCCCTGTTGGGCATCTTAAAAGCAGCCGATTCATCCCTGATCATTAAATATGTGACCAAGCTGGTTGCCCGCAACGACGGTCAAACCGTTACATTCCTGCCCAAGCCATTATTTGGTGAAGCTGGCAGCGGCATGCATTTCCATCAACAATTGATCAAGGCAGGAAAAAATCTGTTTTATGATCCTTCGGGACCCAACCTCCTCAGCAAGGAAGCGCTCTGGTATATCGGCGGTCTGCTGACCCATGCCCCGGCTGTCCTCGCTTTCACCAACCCATCCACCAACTCCTTCCGCCGCCTGGTTCCAGGGTACGAAGCACCCATCTCAGCCATCTTCTCCAGCGGCAACCGCAGCGCTGCCATCCGGATCCCCAAGTATGCGACCGAACCGGATACCGTTCGATTTGAATTCCGTCCCCCCGATGCCACCTGCAACCCCTATCTCGCCATGGCAGCCCAGTTGATGGCTGGATTGGATGGCATCCGCAATCAGACTGACCCCACCGTGGCGGGTTTTGGTCCGATTGACGACGACATCTTTTCCTGGCCGGCAGAGAAAAGGGCAACCATCAAAAGCCTGCCCACATCCCTTGAGGAAGCATTGTATTCCCTGGAAAAGGACCATGCGTTCCTGCTGGAAGGAGGCGTATTTACCGAAGAGATGATTCATAACTGGATTCGTGGCAAACGCAATGAAGCCATGCAGGTCCGTCTGCGCCCCCATCCATACGAAGTCCAGATGTACTTTGACCTCTAATCCGTGGGGCAACCCATAAACAGAGCAAGGCGGTCCAATAGGACCGCCTTGTTGATTTCCTGTCGTCGCACCTAGGGTTCAGTCGGGTATCCTGCGTCCAGCCATGCCTGGAGACCACCCAGGATGGGATTGGCGCGGGAAAAACCATTTTGTTCCAGGATCAGCGCTGCACCAGCACTGGTATGTTCATTTGGTCAGGTACAATATGTGATAATCCATTGATTTGGATCCAGTTCCTGGTAGCGGGTTGCCATTTCAGCCAACGGGATATTAACTGCCCCGGGGATATGCATGCGGGCAAAGGATTCTGCATCCCGTGTGTCCACAAAGACGACATCACCTTGTTGGGCTGCCTGCCAGGCATCCTTGACCCGGACCCGCCACACAGTCGGTGATGGCCAATCCGCCTGTGCTCGAATCAGCGTTACCCCGGCGGGTGCTTCCGTCTCTGTACCAGCAGATGGTATCACCCGCCAGAGTATCAATGCCACAAGAAGAACTCCACCAAGAGCAAGTATATGCCAGGGTTTCACTTGCAGATTGGATCGTTGTTTTGATTTTTTGGTTGTTTTCACAAGCACCTCTGTAATGCGACTATTTATGTCTATTTTACACAATTATCAGCCGCATTTCCAGTGGATGTGAATTTTCCCAACTCATATAATTCCAGCGCTTCCAATAAATTTTTCGATTTCAACAAAATGGCTGTCCCCCGTCTGCCGGAGCCCATGGAGATGTCCTCCTGCTGAAGGATACTTTCATCCACCAGGATTCGGACACGAGTCAATAATCCCAATGGAGCAACGGTGCCAGGCAAATATCCAGTAATGCTCAACACCTCCTCAGGTGTGGCTGTAGTCAGCCTGCGTACACCCAGGTAGGCACGCAGGATCTGCCATGAGACTTGCTCTCCCCCAGCAACCAGAACCATCACAAATCCGCCTTCCCCGGAACGGAATAACAGGCTGCGCACCACCTGGTTGGGTTGTTGCCCCCTCTCCCGGGCTGCCTGTTCCAGAGACCGGACAGGCAATTTATGCTCAAAAATCTGATAGGTAATGCCCAGTCGATCCAGAACCCGGGTTGCTGCAGTGATCAATGATGAACCCTTCTACATATAATTTTTTGGAAAACACTCTCTTACCATAAGGTTGGTTGGTAACTGATTTGCTGACCATCCAGTAACAGGTAGGGACCAGCCCGATGCAGATTCACTCCCAGTCCCCGCAGTTCCTCCAGTGCAGTGATTCTGTGATTACCACGCGCAGTGACCAACCTTGCCACTGTTTTTGGACCAATTCCCGGCACCCGCAGCAGTTGGCTTTGTTCCGCTCGATTGACTTCAACCGGAGATTCACGTAAATACTGGCTTGCCCATGCCTGTTTTGGGTCCTGGTCCAATGGAAGTGTACCATTACCGGATAATGGCAATTCCTCCACGTCAAATCCATAATCCCGCAGCAGAAACGATGCCTGGTACAGCCGTTGCTGCCGGAGGGGATTTTCAGGCGGTCGATCTTCCAGGGGGGTGTCCTTCACCGGGTTGAATGCAGAGTAATATACCCTTGCCAGGTGCAATTCCCGAAACAGGAACTGGGTGGTGGAAAGCAATTCCAGGTCCGTTTCACCTGCACCGCCAACAACAAATTGGGTGGTCAGGGATGGCCACTTCCGCCTCCAGGCATCATACGGCAGCCTGGTTTTGCGAATTTCCTCCGCCAGCTTGAGCGGGCGGAGAAGTTCATCCAGGAAGGTTTTATGGGGTGCCAGC
This sequence comes from Chloroflexota bacterium, assembly GCA_019136175.1. Lineage (GTDB taxonomy): Bacteria > Chloroflexota > Anaerolineae > Anaerolineales > Anaerolineaceae > CALMHE01. Next base: position 3,612 of record JAGVUS010000411.1, read on the forward strand.
ATTCCCAACCGGGTGTCATTGGGGGCTTCCAGGTTGATGGAAACCCGATCGGCAAGCAGCATGGCTTGCAGGATCTGATCCTTTTCAGCCCCCGGCATGATTTTCAAGTGCAGGTAACCACCAAACTTCCGGCGATTCCGGATAATTTCCGCCGTATCATTCAACCGGTCCTGTGTCCGCACCCCGCCTCCAGCCACACCGGATGAAAGGAAAATCCCATCCACCGTGCCCGCCCGGTGCATGGTCAGGAACGAATCTGCCATCTCTTCCGGTTTCAAGGTCGCCCTGCGAAAATCCCGCCCAGCACGGAATGGACAGTAGAAACAATCCCGCTCACATGCAGAAGTCAGCAAGGTTTTTAACAGAGCCTTACAGGGTCCCCCCGCTGGACGGAATACCATGCCGTGATCAAGCTCCCCCCTTCCAGTTGAACACTGCGATTCAGCCTGGCTTGCAGTTGGCACGCCGCACTCATCCATATCAGGTTCCAATCCCATATGGGCAGACAGCACGGCAAGAGTATCCAATAAATCCACCATGCAATAATTATAGAACAAATATTCCTGTATTACAAGGGGGATTCCTGTTTATTTATTACGAATTTCTGATTATGCAGGGAATTGTTTATTCCATATTGGGAGCATGATCAGGAACGTCCAGTTTTTCCACAACAATGGTGCAATTGGCAACCAGGGCGGCAATGGCACCCAGCGCAGCCCAAACCGGCAGCAACACAACCCCCACCACACCCACAGTCAGGGGCATCTCAATCAGGACAGTTCCCTTATCATCCTTGATGATGATACGGCGGACATTGCCCTCTTTGAGAATTTCTTTCACTTTTGCCACCAGCTGATCCCCATCAATTCGAAATTCTTCCGTCCGAACCTTGTCCATATTACCTCCGTTTACAAAAAAACTATCCAATCATCTGAGCCTGTAACAATTCAATTGCCCGTTCCATGCGCTCAACAACTTTTTCCTTGCCAATGATTTCCATGCTTTCAAATAGTGGGGGACTGACTTTTTGACCGGTGATTGCTGCGCGCATAATTCCAAAGACCTGCCCGGCACTTAAGCCAAGCTTTTCAACCAGTTCCCGTAAAGGAGGTTCCGATGTCTCCAACCTTACATCCGGCAGGCTTCTTAAAATCGCAAGCACCTCTCCGGCAACCACCAGGCAGTCATCGGGAGTTAATCCTTTCGCCACCAGGTCTGCAGGATCGGGTTCCACAACATCCCGGAAAAAGAACCCTGCCCACTCCATTCCCTCATCCAGGGTAACCAGCCGGGGTTGGATCAGGGGAGCAACCCGAATCAATGTGGCATCATCCACCTGAAAACCTGCTTTTTCAAAATACGGTTTCAAGCGGTTTGCCAGTTCCTCTGGAGGAAGGTTGCGAATGTGCAATCCATTAAAGTGATCCAGCTTGGTGAAATTAATCGCTGCCGGGGAGGGATTCAA
>JAGVUS010000470.1 GCA_019136175.1 Chloroflexota bacterium
TGTGCCTCCACCCGGTCTGCCAAAACACGCACTTCAAACCCGGTCACATCCTGCTGCTTTTTCTGTAATATGGAAATGACATCCATGGCAGTGCAGCCAGCCAGCCCCACCAGCACCAGTTCCATCGGGCTGAAGCCGTCATCGTCCCCCCCGGCAGCCGCCTTGGTGCCCAGCGGAACTTCAAAACCCAGGGATGCCGTGCCGGTGAAACTTAATTTCTGCTTCCAAACAACTTTTGCTTCCATTTTTTTATTTTTCTTCTCCTTGTTTCCAATTATTCCTTCAAAGCCTTGCGGATTTCCTCCAACAGGAGCGATTCGGGCGGAGCGCCAATGAGTTCGCCTTTGCCGAGATTAATCACGGTATGGGGCACGCTGGAAACGCCAAATTCTTCGGATAGTTCCATGAAATCTGTGGCTTCCACCATTTCCGCTGAGATCATCGGGTGTTCCATTGCAAACTTGTGAGCGAGCACCACGGCTCGCGGGCAGTACGGTCAGGTGGGTGTAACAAACACCATCAGGTGCACCGGCTGCTTGATTTCAGCCAGTGACTGGCGCACTGCAGGATTAAGCAAGGAATCCCGCTTGGAAACCGTGATAATGCCATTGATCAATGAATTAAATTCATACTGGGCAGGCAGCCCTGCAAACCGGATGCCGTAATCCAGGATGGCATCACCTTCCCTGCCGGCAAGAACAAACCCTGGTGCCTTATCCAGGTGATATTGCTCCGCCAACTGTTGATTGCTTTCATAATCATGGGTTTGCAAAGCAAGTAAATCCGAAACAGAGCACACTTCTTCCAATAACTGTTCCATATATTCGCTGCTCTGATGGGCATCCGATGTAAAGAGGATGATCTCCACCGGGTGCACCAGTTCCTTGTTGAACAGGTCCACCAGTTGCTTATGAATTTGTTCGTTGATCAGTTTTTCCACCAATTTCTCCTTTTTTGCCACCCCACCGGGGTGAAATAATCATTTATCAGGTAAAGCATCCACCCTCGCCAAATCCACACACCGGGCAGACCAGGCTGAGCATCCCATCGTAATCCATGACACCAATCCGGCACTGCGGGCAGGGTTCCCCGGGTCGAATGTGCAGCATCGAGCGCTCCGGTTCCGCCCCTGGGGGTTTGGGTAAATATTCCATCAAGTCCAGACGGGCAAAGAGACGCTGGCGGGCTTCCTGTGACATGGCTTCGTCCGCTGATATCTCCTGAATGATTTCCACGGTCTTTCGCAGCGTGTTAACCACCACCCGGCAATTGGGGCAGGTCGCCAGGTGCCGCTCCAGGTCGGCGCATAGTTCCGCACCCAGGGTTCCGTCCACATACTCACCCAACACACTGATCATGATCCGGCAGTTGTGTTCTTCCATCATCCAGCCTGTCCAAGCATGGGTTCCAATCCCGATTTCATCCGCTCACCAAAATATTCCGATAATTCCTCGCGTAATTTCAGACGGGCGCGCAGCAGGCGGGTTTTTACCGCTGTCTCACTCAGGTTGAGCGCTGCAGCTGTTTCCTGGATGGACAACTTTTCCACATCCCGCAGCAGGAACACTGCCCGCAGAGCAGGGGAAAGTTTTGCCACCGCAGTATCGAGGAATTTACGGCTCTCCCCCGAAATCAGTTCATTTTCGGGGAGACAACACCAGTCCACAATTTGATAAGGTTCCGAAAATTCCTCCTCATCTTCCTTTTCCATGTCTTCCAGGAAGAAAGCTTCCGGCTTGCGTTTTCGCAGCATCATCAGGGCTTCGTTCATCGCAATCCGATACAACCAGGTGGTGATATTCGACCTGCCTTCAAAGCCGGGAAGTGCCCGCAGTGCTTTGAGATAGGTTTCCTGCACCACGTCTTCCGCATCCTGGGGGGAGCCCAGCATGCGGAGCGCAAGGCGGTAGATGGAATCGGATGTGCTTTCGACCAGGTGGGAAAACTCAGCCCGGTCGCCAGCCCGCAGGGCGGTCAGGGAATAGGAGGTTGTTCCCGACTTGCTTCCGCTCATTTAGATGCACATCCAGTGGGAAAGTTACACATCAGCATGTTATCCGGCAGCACTCATGATAATGCCCAGGTCGGTAAAACGTCCAGGTCCAGTGGATCGCGTTGACCGAGGGCAAACCGGTAATAACCTGCAGCAGCAATCATGGCGGCATTGTCGGTGCACAGGCTGAGTTCCGGGATGTGTACCGGGAACTGCTGCTGGCTGAGAAAAGTATCGCGCAAGGCACGGTTGGCGGATACGCCGCCTGCAACAACAATGGTATGCACGCCGAATTTTTGGGCAGCCTTGATCGTCTTGGTGAACAACACCTCCACAACAGCCGCCTGGAAACTTGCCGCCAGGTCGCTGACCGGAAGTGGCTGGCGCGAGCCTTCAAGCTGGCGCACCACCCTCAGCACTGCCGTCTTCAATCCACTGAACGAAAAATCCCATGTGCCGTCCAGCCTGGCGCGTGGAAAGGCAAACGCCTTGGGGTCTCCGCCTTCCGCCGCCTTCTGGATGGATGGTCCACCGGGATAGGGCAGACCCAACAACCGGGCGACCTTATCAAAAGCTTCACCGGCTGCATCATCCAGGGTTGCGCCCAGCCGCTGGTACTGGACATGTCCCTTCATCAGGTTTAACTCCGTATGTCCGCCTGAAACAAGCAGCGCCAGGAGTGGGAATTCGGGTTCCGGCGGTGCCGGGGCATCCAGTGGATTAATCCATGCCGAGTAGATATGCCCTTCCAGGTGATTGACGCCGATCAAGGGCAAACCGCTTGCCAGCGCCAGTCCTTTGGCGGTATTCATCCCCACCACCAGCGAACCTGCCAGTCCCGGACCGCGGGTGACAGCAATGGCGTCCAGGTCCGAAAGGCTGAGGTGCGCCTGGTGCAGTGCCTGGTCAACTACGGAGTGAATGGTCCGGATATGCTGACGGGATGCCACTTCGGGGAAAACGCCCCCAAACTGGGCATGGAGGTCCATCTGGGTTGCCACAACGGAGGAATGCAGGATGCGACCATCTTCCAGAACGGCTGCGGCAGTCTCATCGCAGGATGTTTCCAGCCCCAATACCCGGGCGGGGGGCAATAAATTTTGTTCCATCATGGTCAACCTCCTGGAAAAATCACACTAGGGTTTCACCGGGATCACCAGGTCGAGCGGGAAATCCGCCAGGACTTCAAATGTCCCGTCAGGGTGGGTGAGATAGGTGTCCTCCAAGCGGACGCCCAGGTTTTGATTCGGGTAATACAAGCCGGGTTCAATGGTGAACACAGTTCCGGGTATCAACCGCTCGGTTTCACCCGATCCAGCCCCGCTGAATGGTTTTTCATGCACTTTTAAACCCAGTCCATGTCCAAGGCTGTGAACATAGCCCGATTCTGTGTCTGGATTGGTTTGGATGGTTGGATGACCATCCGCCTCAAACAATTCACAGGTGCGTACCTGGTATTTTGAGAATTTTTCTCCCAGCTTCAGTTCGCTGACCACCTGGTGGTACACCGATTTCACAGTTTCATAAAGCTGCACGGCTTCATCCGGGGCATACCCCAGGCACCAGGTGCGGGTAAAATCGTAGAAATATCCTCCCTGTGCTTCGCAGGGAAAAATGTCAAACACGATGGTCTGCCCCAGCCGGAGCGGTGCGGTGTCTGTCCCGGTGGAATGGGGCACACCGGCATCATATCCCTGGGCAAAGATGGTGCCCTCGGGGTTTTCTGCACCACCTTCCGCCAGCCACAGGTTGATATATTTCTTTACATCCCCAATCGTCAGATACTCTCCATCAGGTCGCAGCAACGCGTCTCCACGGACGGGCTGGCTGCTCAAAAAATCCGCCACCCTGCCCACCACGCTGGTGGTAATCTGCCCCATCCGGCGGATGCGGGCAATTTCAGAATCATCCTTGGTCATCATTGCTTCCGCCAGGAGAGGGTCCCTGGCAAAGCCAATAAAGTGAAGTCCCGGCATCAGCTTTTCCACTGCCGAGAGGACCGCATACACCATGCCAGCTTCCACGGTGCCGTATAACGCCAACCTGCCTTCCGTCAATCCCAGGTCGGTGAACATTCGCTGGTAACGAAGCGCCAGCGCCTGCACCTGGTCTCCGCCAGCCTGCTGCCACAGTTCATTCCATGGATATCGGGAATACGGGCGGGTGACCAGCCCCGTCCGGGCTGCCTCATCCCGTTCCATCATTTCGTGGAACAGGATGGCAGATTCGCCGCGTTTTAATACCAGGTCCGCCCGGGTGATATGCCCGCCGCCGGTCAGATAGACCATGGCGGGATTGTGCTGGGCAGGCCCCATGATAAGAATGGCATCAATGGAATTGGACTGCATGAAGGCATCCAGGTCAGACTTCATATTTTCACCTTTGTTTGGGATGGTATGTTTCAAGAACACTGGCAATCCCCCTGAGGAAAGCCCCTTCTTCTTCAGGTAGAACCGTGCGGGGATCCATCATTACCCGTTCTGCTTCAATCCGGGCGATGATAGGTGGCTGCAGCATTCGCAGTGCAGCCAAAAAACTGTTGGGCTGGGGCACATCGAGTGCCAGCACATGGGTGGGGAGGGTTTCCTCGGGCAGGCTGCCTCCACCCACCGTGGAACGGCTGGCAACCACCTCCCCCCTTCCCAATACATCTGCCCAGCGCTGCGCCCGCGCCTGGATCAACTCGGCAGGCAGGGATATCATCCGCCAGACAGGAATTTCCTGCAGCGCTTCATCCTTCAGATAATGCAGCAGGGTGGCTGCCAGTGCAGCCAGGCGGGTCTTGTCCACCCGGACAGCACGCGCAAGGGGATGCTTTTTGATTTTTGCCAGCAAGTCCATGCGACCGATGATAATCCCCGCCTGCGGACCACCCAGAAGCTTATCCCCCGAAAAAGTCAGCACGTCCACGCCGGCAGCCAGCGATTCCTGAATGGTGGGTTCGTGCTGCAACCCGTAATGCGCTGTATCCAGCAGGGTACCGGAACCAAGATCATCCATCACGGCAACACCGTGGCGATGCGCCACCCGGACAATTTCCGCAAGGTCTGGCTCGCT
>JAGVUS010000478.1 GCA_019136175.1 Chloroflexota bacterium
CGGGGTTCAAAACAATCTTTTTCGGTGTACATGCCAAACGGAACAAAGAGGAAGCCCGGCTGGTAGTAATGCACTGCTTCCGGGTCCACGATCGTGATCTGCCATTCCTCGCGTTTCAACATGCGGTTCATCCGGTTGGCGACCATGGTACCGGCGCTGCCAGCGCCCAAAATCAACAGTTTCTTCATAAAATACACTCCTTGATCGAATGATTATCCAAGCTGGGTCAGGCTGGCAATTTGCTGCAGCCGATCCATAAAGTTAGTGCGTTCCCGCAGGATGCTCATCACCGCCCGGGCGGCGGTGACAGGCCAGGCTTCCACCCGCACCTTTTGGGCGGGGTCAATTACCGGGATCTGGCGGGCGGCAGCCTGCAGATCTTCCAGCGGCAGATTGTGCGTGGCGGAAATGCGCAGCAGGCGCCCGGATTCCTCGCGCGGGTCGGGTGGCTGCCAGTAGAACTGACCTGCCAGGAAGATGCCGATCTGTGCATCCCGGTCGAAGATGGGCGATCCCACGTACTGTAAACCGGATGCGCAGGTGAAAACCTGGCTGGCTTCCTTCATCTGCGCGCTGGTGCGGGCAAAGGATTGGTAGGATGCGCGGCAGGATTCCTGCCCGGTGGGAGAGGATTGAATGAGCTGGTGAAAGCGGGTGGGGTGACTGACGATGGTGAGGGGGTTGCCCTGCATATCCAGCACCACCGTGCTGAGCTGGCTGAGGTCGGCAAACAGGTCCTGGATGGTCTGTACGCAGTGGGTGGGGAAGGCTGGGTCGGAGATGGCAGGCTGGGCGGTTGCCGCCGGGCTGACGCCAAGGAAGCGTTCCACCTCGGCGCGCGGGAAGCGCCACTGCTGCCCAATCTTGATGCCCTTGAGGCGTCCATCCTGCAGCATGCGGTAGACCGTGATGCGGTCAACCTTGAGAAGATCCTGAACCTGGCGGGTGGTGAGTAAGTCGGTCATTTTGTTATATGTTGTTATATCAATTTATAACAGACGTAGTATAACAACGTATAACAACCAGATACAGTGACGAATGTCACCTTAATGTCATGACGGCGGAGGGCGGGATTGGGTCGGCGGCAGGGGTTGGGCTTGTCCCTGCCCCCATCATTGCAAGCCCCCGCAGGGGGTGTGGCAATCCCTGTTTTGAAAATCACCAGACTGCTTCGCAGGTCACGCAGTGACCCGCACAATAAAACACCAGCCCCGCGGGGTGCGGGGCTGGCGGGTGAAGTCAACCTGCGGTCTAGTACTCCGGCATGGGCGGAGCAGCGGGTTTGTCCTTCTCGGGCACATCGGTGATGAGCGCCTCGGTCGTCAGGATCATGGCAGCGATGGAAGCTGCATTCTCCAGCGCACCGCGGGTCACCTTGGCGGGATCGATCACGCCTTCCTTGACCATGTCCACGTACTCATCGGTCAGGACGTTGTAGCCAATCTTCAGGTTCTTGGCTTTCTTCTGCGCCTGGCGGACGTTTTCCACCACCACGGAGCCTTCCTTGCCGGCGTTTTCCACGATCTTGCGCATCGGAACTTCCAGCGCCTTGCGGACGATGTTGACGCCGATCTTGCTGTCTTCGTCGTCCATGGAAAGCTTGTCCAGTGCGGGGATGGCATTGATGAGCGCCACACCGCCGCCGGGGACGATGCCTTCTTCCACAGCCGCGCGGGTTGCAGAGAGAGCGTCTTCCACGCGATGCTTCTTTTCCTTCAGTTCGGTTTCGGTTGCAGCGCCCACGCGGATGATTGCCACACCGCCGGAGAGCTTCGCCAGCCGTTCCTGGAGTTTTTCGCGGTCATAATCGCTGGTGGATTTGTCAATTTCCACGCGGATCTGCTCGATGCGAGCCTTGATTCCATCGGAATTACCGGCACCGCCCACAATGGTGGTGCTGTCCTTGTCTGCCACAACCTTGTCCGCCTGACCAAGATCGGCAACCGTGGCGGTTTCCAGCTTGCGTCCCATTTCTTCGGAGATCACGGTTGCGCCGGTGAGGACAGCGATGTCCTGCAGCATGGCTTTGCGGCGATCGCCAAAACCGGGGGCTTTGACAGCCAGCGCCGTCCACACGCCGCGGATGCGGTTGAGGACGAGGGTCGCCAGGGCTTCGCCGTCAATATCTTCGGCGATGATCACAAATTCGCGCTTGCCCATCTGGAGCAGTTTTTCCAGGATGGGGACGATATCGGAAGCGGCGGAAATCTTGCGGTCGTAGATCAGGATGTAGGGCTTGTCGAGGACAACTTCCATCCGGTCGGCATCGGTGATGAAGTAGGGCGAAATGTAGCCGCGGTCAAATTCCATGCCTTCCACGTATTCGGTTTCAAATTCCAAACCCTTGGATTCTTCCACCGTGATGACGCCGTCCTTGCCAACCTTGTCCATTACCTCGGCAATCAGGTCGCCGATGGCTTTGTCCTGGGCAGAGATCGTCGCAACAGCGGCAATGTCCGACTTGGTGGTGATTTCAATTGACTGGCCGCGGATCTGATCGGCAACCACCTTGGAGGCAGCTTCGATGCCGCGCTTCAGCAGCATGGGATTGGCACCGGCGGCGAGGGTCTTCAAACCCTCGGTAACGATGGCGTGCGCCAGCACCGTGGAGGTGGTGGTGCCGTCACCGGCGATGTCGTTGGTCTTGGTGGCGGCTTCCTTCAGAAGCTGCGCACCCATGTTCTCAAAGGGATCTTCCAGTTCAATTTCCTTTGCCACGGTCACGCCGTCGTGCGTGATGGTGGGGGAACCGTACTTGCGGTCGAGCGCCACATTGCGACCCTTCGGTCCAAGCGTGGTGGCGACTGCATTCGCAACAATATCAATGCCGCCCTTCAATTTGCGGCGAGCTTCTTCAGCAAAAACAAGTTGTTTGGCACCCATAGGACTACTCCGTTCGTTGGATTATTTGTTTTCAACAATGGCAAGCAGGTCGCTCTCGCGCAGGATGAGCAGTTTCTTGCCTTCAATCTTGATTTCCGTGCCGCCGTACTTGGCGAACAGAACCACATCCCCAACCTTCACATCCATGGGGATATATTTTCCGGTATCATCCCGGTCGCCGGGACCAACGGAAAGGACGGTGCCCTTCTGGGGCTTTTCTTTGGCGGTATCGGGCAGAACGATGCCACCGGCGGTGACCTCTTCCTGTTCCAGAGGTTCCACGACCACACGACTGCCAAGGGGTTTGAGATGAATTGCCATACATTCCTCCTGATAAGGATATTGATTGATTGGGTGTTGATTTTAGCAATCAATTGCTAATACTGCTAAAACCAAGCCCTAGTATATTCAGGATTGGGATGAAAGTCAAGATGCAATTTTTGATTCTTACAGAATTCTGACAAACCGGCAGGCAGGGTTACTCCTCAAAGCAACCGATCTTAACATGGAAATCCTGCGTCATTTTGATTTGCAGCGTCCGTGTCGGGCTCGTCCCTGCCCCCGTCGTTGCGAGCCCTCGCAGGGGGCACTGCACTGCGTGCCGTGCGGTAGGGGCGACACTTGCACCGCACTGCGTTTGGTGCAAGTGTCGCCCCTACAAAAACAGGGGATTGCGGTTGGGCGCGTAGGGGCAGGTCTGTGCATGGGTTGACCCTGCCCTCTCCGCGCGTAGACCTGCCCCTACAAAAACAGGGGATTGCTTCGCAGGTTACTGCGTGACCGCTCGCAATCATAGGGGGCGGGACAAGCCCCACCCCTGTGCAGCCTGTGATTATGCCTTACTTCAAGATTGCCGGCAGGTAGATCAGCGTCCAGTACGGCTGCCAGACATTGATCTCGCCGTTGATGATGCCCTGCTTCACAGCATCCACCTGGTCCTTCACATCCTGCGGAATGGAGGAATCGGCTTCGTGGTACGGAGCCAGCCCAACTCCTCCATTTTCAAGATTGCCTATCACCGTGCCGGGAGTGAACAAGCCGTCGATTTGATCCGCAATGGTATTGTAGACGGCGTTATCCACCCGTTTCATGGCGCTGGTCAGCAGGAATTCCGAACCGTCCACCGTTCCGCCCCCAAAGACTGAATCGTATGCATCGGCATCCACACCAATCACCCATGCGCCTGCCTGGGCGGCAGCCAGGATGGCGCCATTGCCCATCATGCCGCCCACACCAAAGATGACATCCGCCCCCTGAGCCATCTGGTCCTGCGCGATTTGTGCCCCCAGGTCCGGGTCACCGAAGTTATAGGCGTAATTGAACAGCACATGTGTATCAGGGTTTGCCCAATGTGCTCCATACATATACGGATACATGAACGCATCCACCGGCGGGATGGGAAAGCCCCCAATGGCGCCAATGATATTGCTGGTGGTCATCAAGCCAGCCAGGGTGCCAGCCAGGTACCCCGCTTCCTCTGCAGCGAACACCAGTCCGCGCAGGTTGTCCGGGTAACTGTCCCATGTCATATCCACAATCGCAAAATTCACGGTGGGGTTTGCCGCTGCAGCATTCAGGGTGGCTTCCCCCATCGACCACCCAACCGTAATGCAAAGGGCATTCCCGTCCGTGACACACTCGGCAAGCTTGATCGGGTAATCATCAAAGCTGGTCGTTTCATACACGGTCCCAACCACACCCAGGTCGGTTACTGCGCGGGTAAGCCCGATGTAAGCCATTTCGTTAAACCCGTTGTCATCAATCCCCCCGATATCCGGGATGAACCCGACCATGTTCGGATCCTTGGTGTCCGCAGCCTGGCTGGCTTGCGGGAAGAAAAAGATGGAGAAAACCAGGACGAGTGTGCATGCAGCACTCAAAACGCGGTGTAACTGTGTGATGTTGGATTTTTGATGAAACATGGCTCAATCACTCCCTTCATAATGGAAGAATAAAAAAATAAAAAATAGCCCTGCCATGAAATGGCTGGCGGCTATGTTGGGGAAATCAAAGAATCAGTTGTGCACTGTGATGGAGAAATAGATTATACAACGATTAAGTTCACATGAGTTAATGTTTTTTTCAATGAAGGGGAGCAAAAATACCAGAATGGAGAGGGGATTGGGTCGGCGGCAGGGGAGTCGGGCTTGTCCCAACCCGCCGACGGGATGGACGTTAACCGACGCGGTTCTGAATAGCGCGTAGGGGCAGGTCTGTGCATGGGTTGACCCTGCCCTCTCCGCGCATAGACCTGCCCCTACAAAAACAGGGGATTGGGTCGGCACAGAATGCCTTGCAATGATGCCCCGCCGCCATACCCCACCCAGCCATGCCCGCTGGCGGGGGTGTCCCTCCTGTGGTTCATTCCATCCCCTTGTGGTATCATCATCCATGAAAATATTTACAACAGCACCCCTTTCATCCAGGAGACTCCCCATGACAGAAGCTGAATCCAAAGAACCGGTCGACCGCATCCTCACCACCCGGCACGAGGTGACCATCAACGGTGAAACCATTGCCTATAACGCCACCTGCGGCACGCTGATCCTCAAGGAGGAAGCCGAGAAGAGCGGCGAGGCTGCCGGTGAATCGGAGGGCGAAAAGGCACGCGCTTCCATCTTCTTCACTGCCTACACCCGCGAGGGCGTCAGCGACCCCGCCACCCGCCCGATCACCTTTGCCTTCAACGGCGGACCCGGCTCGTCGTCCGTCTGGCTGCACCTGGGCGCGCTGGGTCCCCGCCGGGTCTGGCTGGGCGAGGATGGGTTGACCCCGCCCGCGCCGCCCTTCCACCTGGTGGAAAATGCCTTCTCCCTGCTGGACGTGACCGACCTGGTCTTCATTGACCCGGTCAGCACGGGTTTCAGCCGCCCGGTGGTGGGCGAGAAAGCCAAGCCCTTCCACGACTTCAAGAAGGATATCGAATCGGTGGGGGATTTCATCCGGCTGTACACCACCCGCTACCAGCGCTGGGCTTCGCCCAAGTTCCTGGCAGGCGAATCCTACGGCACCACCCGGTCTGCCGGGCTGGCGGGCTACCTGCAGGCACGGCACGGCATGTACCTGAACGGCATCATGCTCATCTCGGCGGTGCTCAACTTCCAGACGCTGGAATTTGACTACGGCAACGACCTGCCCTACATCGTCTACCTGCCCGCCTACACCGCCGCGGCATGGTACCATCACCGCCTGCCCGCCGACCTGCAGGGGGATTTGCATGCCGCACTGCGCGAGGCGGAGGAGTTCGCCCGCGGGGAATACACCCTGGCACTGCTGCTGGGGGATGCCCTGCCCGCCGCCCGGCGGCGCGCCGTGGTGCGCAAGCTGGTGCGGCTCACCGGGCTGTCCGCCCAATACCTGGAACAGACCGACCTGCGGATTGAGCATGTGCACTTCTGCAAGGAACTGCGCCGTTCGGAAAACCGCACCATCGGTCGCCTGGACAGCCGCGCCGTTGGGATGGACCGTGATTCCATCGGTGAGTATTTTGAATACGATCCGTCCTATGCGGTCATCCAGGGTCCCTACACGGCGGCATTCAATGACTACATCCGCCGCGAGCTGAATTTTGAAAGCGACCTGCCCTACGAGATCCTGACGGAGCGGGTGCGCCCCTGGAGCTATGCCCAGCACGAGAACCGCTACGTGGACGTGGCGGAGTCCCTGCGCAGCGCCATGCACCAGAATCCCGCCCTGCAGGTGCACGTGGCAAACGGCTATTACGACCTGGCAACCCCCTACCTGGCAACCGAGTACACCTTCAACCACCTGGGGCTGGATGAAGCCCTGCGCGGCAACATCACGATGAGTTATTACGAAGCCGGGCACATGATGTACATCCACCAGGCATCGCTGGAGAAGCTGAAAGGCGAACTGGCGGCATTCATCCGCAAGGCAGGCGGGTAGGGTTTCTGACCGCCCATCCCCGACAAACAAGACCCCTCCCCGTGGATATCGTGGGGAGGGGTTTTCTTCATCAAAATATCCGATTGGGGAAGCCGATCCTACTCAAAGCGGAAACGCCAGGCGGCAATCAAAAAGAATACCAACGCCATCCCCAGCAAAATCCCCACCTGCGGCAGGATTTGCACCACCCCCGCGCCCTCGTTGAGCAGCTTGCTGTACCCCATCAGGGCATGGGCGTGGGGCGTCAGCCGGGAGAGCACCTGCAGGATTCCGCCGGAGTTGTAGAGCGGCACCGGCGAGCCGATCAGGAAGCAGCCGCCCAGCGCGCCCAGCACAAAGCCCAGCAATACCCCGATGGAATCCGCCTGCTTTTCCGACTTGCTGAGTGCCGCCAGCATCATCCCCAGCCCGGTGACCGAAAGCCCCAGTGCAATCGTCAGCACCAGCAAGCCCAGCGGGGATTTTCCCAGCGGCATCTGGAAGACCAGGCTGCCCACCCCAAAGATCAGCACCACCTGCACCAGGACCAGACCCAGGTATGCCAGCATTTTTCCGGCAATAATCACCCAGCGCGGGATGGGGGCAGCCATCAACCGGCGCAGCGAGCCTTCCCGCTTTTCCTTCAGCAGTTCCGCTGCCATCATCCCCACCACGAAGAAGGCAAACATCACCGTGAAGGAGGGAACCATCAGCGCAAACATGTTGTCCGGCAGGGTCACCAGGTCGCCGCTGTCGGAGGTGCGGGTTTCCACCCGGATCCACGGGTCGGCGGACATCTTCTGCACCTGCGCCATTTCCGCCGCCATGGATTGGGCAGCCACGGCGCCCCGCTCCGCTTCGCTGAGGGCGGCATAGCCGGGGGATTCCTGCAGCAGGGAGCGGATGGCAAACGCCACCTCGCCCTGTACGATGATCGGGCGGCGGCAACCCCCGCCTGGGTGGGGTCAATCATCACCTCCACCTCGGTGGGCTGGTGGGCGTTCACCCGCCCGGTCAGGTCGGCGGGCAGGAAAATTGCCGCCAGCACCTTGCTTTCCCGCACATCCGCCTCGGCGGCGGCACGGCTTTCAGCCGGGTGCAGGTCCAAAATGTCAATGGAGTCCAGGATGGAGACAACCTGGCTGCCAAATGCCCCGGTGTCCTCGTTCAGCACCGCCACGGGGAAAACCAGCCCCTCCCCGGACTTCATCATTTGCTGATTGACCGACCCGTTGAGCATGGCAAAGACCATCGGCAGCCCGATAATGACAATCAGCGCGCCGCGGTCCCGGAAGATGACCTGCAGGTCCTTCCAGGCGGCGGCAAAAATCACTCGCAGCAATTCCATCGGTTTCATCCTGCCCTCCTACTGGAACCGGAACCGGCGGATGCCGATGCCGAAGAAAACAGCGGAAAACACCAGCAAAATCCCCAGGGCGGGCAGTACATCCACCAGCCCCTTGCCGCGCGCCAGGATGTCGTAATAGGCGGTGGTTGCCCAGTAGTGCGGCATCAGCCGGGAGAGGATGCCCAGCACGGGGATGGATGCCAGCACCACCGCCGGAACGATGGCGCCGCCCAGGAACCCCGCCACCCACAGCAGGGCATTGCTCAGCCCGGTGATCTGCCCCTCGGTGCGGGCGATTGAAGAGATGAAGACCCCCAGCGCCGTGGCACACAGGGCAATCACAATGGAAGTCAGCGCCCAGGCGAGCGGTGCGTTGCCAACTTCCAGCCTGCCAAAGCCCAGCACCGGCAGCAGGATTGCCCCCGCCAGGAAGATGACGCAAATCTGCACCAGCGTGAGCAGGAAGACCGGCAGCATCTTGCCCAGCAGCAGCTCCCAGCGCCGCAGCGGAGCCGAGAGCAGCCGCCGCAGGCTGCCGGATTTGCGCTCATCGAAGATGCTGCGCGCCACCGCCGAAGCAGCCAGGAAAACAAACAGCACCGTCATCCCCGGCACAATGGAGGAGCCCAGGTTGAATTCCACTTTCTCTGCTTCCTCCTGCAGGGGTTCGGTCTGCCGGATGGAAATCAGCGGTGACTGGCGGGACTGGTCGAACTGCGATTTTGCCTGCGCCAGCACCCGGTTGGGGTCAAAGATGGTCTGCACCTGGGGATTTGCCGCCTGCATCGCCTTCATCTGCTCAATCCCGTCCAGGATTTGCAGTTCCAGCGAAAGCCCGCCCGCCATCCCGTTGACAATGCGCAGAACGGTCTGGTTGGCGTTGGTGTCCGAGTTGGGGTGGAGAATCATGCTCAGGGTGACGGGCTTGCCCTCCGCCAGCGCCTGACTGAACCCCTCCGGGATGACCAGGTAGCGGTTGATTTTAAAGCGGTCCATCAGCCCCCGGGCTTCCTCCAGGCTGTATTCGATGACCCGCAAGCCGTCGGGCTGGTCAAATTCCTTCAACAGCAGGGCAGCTGCATCGCCGGACGGGTCAAGATTGACGACTACCAGCGGAGGACGGTTGTCATCGGCGGCTTCGGCGCCGGGATCGTTGAAACCCATGCTCGCCAGCCCGCTGAAAATCAGCAGGAAGACGAGCGGCAGGACGAAGAGCCACAACATGGCACCCCGGTCCCGGAAGAAAACTGTCAGGTCTTTCCTGGTGAGAGTCCAGACATTTTTCATGGCGGCTACTCCCGCAGCTTCCTGCCGGTGAGGTGCAGGAAGACGCCTTCCAGGTTGGGTTCCAGGATTTCCAGCGAG
>JAGVUS010000397.1 GCA_019136175.1 Chloroflexota bacterium
TTTGATTGGCAGCGGTCCGGGTTTGGGTAGCCCGGGAGTTGTCCCGGTGGCAGTATCTGATTTCATTTTTTCTGCAATTGTCGAAGAAACCGGGCTTTTGGGCGGATTGTGTTTGCTCCTGCTTTTTGGGTTCCTTTTGTTTCGCGGGTTGCGGATCTCACTTTCTGCCCCCAACACATACCTGCGCCTTCTGGCAGCCGGGATCAGTTCCCTGATCTTTGCACAAGCGCTGTTGATTATCGGTGGGAACATTGATCTTCTCCCATTAACCGGGGTAACCCTGCCCTTCATATCTTACGGGGGATCCTCCCTGGTGTCCGCATCCCTGGCATTTTTGCTGCTCCTCCAGTCCAGCGGATTGATGAAAGAGGAGCCAGATTCTCTCGTTCAAACCAGGCAATACCAGGGAATAGGCGGGATTGCACTGGCTGGCATTGCTGCGGCAGCCATCCTATTAAGCTGGTGGGCTGTAGCCCAATCCGAATCTTTGGCTACGCGCAACGACAATCCACGCAGATCCATTGCAGACCGTTACATTCCACGCGGATCGCTTCTGGATAGAAAAAACCAGCCTATTGCCAGGACAGTTGGACAACCCGGTGAATATTCCCGCTCCATCACTTACCCCCTGCTTGGCACAACCATCGGATATTCCCATCCCATGTTCACCCAGGGAGGGTTGGAGGCGAGCCTGGATCCCTACCTCCGCGGGTTGCGTGGTAATCCCAGTTCCTGGATCTGGTCAACACAGTTGGTTTACAGCCATCCTCCCCAGGGATTGGATGTCCGCCTCAGCCTGGACCTGGACCTGCAAACCATCGCCGACCAGGCTTTGGGAGATGCAACCGGTACATTGCTCTTGTTGAATTCCGAAAGCGGTGAAATCCTGGCTCTGGCATCCCACCCATCCTTCGACCCCAACCAGATGGATGAAAACTGGGAGACTTACCGGAACGATCCCAACGCGCCCCTGGTCAACCGGGCAACCCAGGGCTTATATCCCCTCGGTTCGCTGATGGGACCGTTTTTGCTGGCAGATTCCATGAATACCATCAGCCTGTCCAGCAGCCCGCAAACCCTGATTTATTCCACTCCCAACCGAACATTGGATTGCAGTTCGGTTGTTGTCGAAGATGTCAATTGGGGAACTGCGATTGCTGCCGGGTGCCCTGGTGCCGCCGCTCAACTTGCGCAGACTGCTGGCAAGGAAGGCATGATCAATCTCATAAAGCGGCTGGGGTTTTCCGAAGCGCCCCAATTTGACCTTTTAACTGCCATCCCGGAAATTCCAGGCACCGATGACACCCCAACAACCTTCCTGGAACAACCGGAAAGCCTGAAGGTATCCCCCCTCCAGGTGGCACTGGCTGCCGCTTCCCTGCAAAACCAGGGCAATCGCCCTGCACCCCGGTTGGCAATTGCAGTGAATACCGGCTCCCAGGGGTGGGTGGCACTGCCAGTTGGCTCAACCTTCCAGGTATATTCAGCCAGTCCAACCCGTGTGATCCGGGCACTGCAAATGGGCTCCATGCCTGCCTGGGAAGTTGTATCCACAACAACAGGAGCAAATGAACCGGTCTCCTGGTGGATTGGCGGAGCACTGCCTGAATGGACTGGCGTTCCCTTCACCATCGTTGTAGCAATTGAAGAAGAAAATGCTGCCAAAGTCCAGAGAATTGGGCAGGATTTTCTCGAAGCATTGATTCGCAATTAATCCATCAATTCACACCAAAGAGATTGCGATTAATCTGCAATCTTTGGGGAGCGCACCAAATCTTCCAGGGCTGGTTCCAGGTTGTTGAAACGGAACTGAAAGCCATCTTCCAGGAGCCGTTGGGGGATAGCCCGTTGACCATCCAGTAAAAGAGTGCTCATTTCTCCCAAAACAGCTCTTAGAATCGGTCCGGGGATGGAAAACCAGGCAGGTCGGTGCAACACCCGGCTGGCAATTTTTGAAAATTCCGCATTGGTTACGGGGTTGGGAGCAGCAAGGTTATATACCCCCCGGGCGGTATTTAATTCAAGAAGATATAGAATCGCCCGCACCTCATCCATGATATGGATCCACGGCATCCACTGTCTGCCGCTGCCCATCTTCCCTCCCACCATCAAACGAAATGGTAAAAGCAGCTTTGGTAAAACACCTCCACGTTGGGACAACACCAATCCCGTGCGGATGGTTACTCTGCGCACACCCAGGTCACTCACCTCATCGGTGGATGCCTCCCATTCCCTTGCCACACCAGCCAGCCAATCTTTGCCCGCCGGAGCGGTTTCTGGAAGAACTTCGTCAGACTCAACACCATAAATCCCAACCGCAGACGCCTGAACAAGAACTCCCGGTCGGTTTTTTGCCAGCTGGAACGCTTCCGTAATTGCCCTCCCAGCCAGAACCCTGCTGTCGAGGATACGCTTCTTCCTTTTTTCTGTCCAGAGTCCCCCCCCAATATTTTCTCCCGCCAGGTTGATCACTGCATCCATTGATTCAAAAATATTCAACCACCCGATTGTGGTCTTGCCATCCCATTGCACCCCCTTAACTCCTGCTGGCAGATTTGCGGAATCCGGGTTCCGCGACAGGATCCAGATCTGATGATGATTATGGAGCATCCACTTGGTGAAACTTTGTCCAATAAGTCCACTGCCACCCGTAATTAAAATATTCATATCCTCTCCTCCAGAATCAGCAACCTGTAATCATTATATCGAACCCCAACGGATAGTGCTATAATTTTCGGCAGGTTGTAAGATGTCTGGATCAGTTCTTGTCTTAAATGCCAATTTTGAGCCCATCCATGTTTGTTCCCTCCAACGGGCTATCGGTCTGATTTTCTCGGGGAGGGCGGACATGGTGGCAAACGGCCGCGGGTTCATTCACACTGCCAGTTGTTCCTATCCCTGTCCCTCGGTCATTTTGCTCAGTCGAATGGTTCACCGTCCCCGCCTGCACTTGAAACTGACCCGGCGGGAAGTCTTCCGCCGTGATCATAATACCTGCCAATATTGTGGCAGACATACAACCGAATTGACAATTGACCACGTCATCCCGCGCCACCTGGGTGGTGAGCACACCTGGACAAATGTGGTTGCCGCCTGCCCTGCCTGCAACCACCGCAAGGGTGGCCGCCTGCTGCAAGATGCCGGTATGCGCCTTCTACACCAACCGACAGAACCGCCATCATCAGCATTTTATATTTTTGGGCGAAATCTCACAGAAAACCGGGAGTGGGAACCGTTCCTGGTAGACTGGTAACCTGTTAATCCAGGGGAATATCCATCTGATCCTGAGCCAGGATAATCTTGCCGGAAAAGCCTTTCCGGGCTTCCCCAATCCACTGGTCAGGATTTGTATCAGGTGGATAATGCACCAGGTACAGACTGGCTGCTCCTGCCTGGCGGGCAATTTGTGCCGCCTGTTCGGGAGAAGAGTGCCCAATTCCGGACCCGGTGGCTTCATGGATTAAAACATCCACCCCGCTCGCCAATCGGACCAAGGCAGGTGAAGGCTCCGTATCCGAGGAATAAGCAACCGACTTGCCAGATTTGCGAAGATCAAATCGCAAACCGATGGTGGGGAGAAGGTGCTTGACCGGTGACGAATGGATGCGGAAATTCGTGTCCTCCAGGATGGTTGCATCTTCCACTTCCTGCACACGGTGAAAGTCGACCGGGAAAAATCCCGGCCAGGTTTCCCATTCATGAAGATGCATCATTTCTTCTGCCCGATCGATGGTATGGGGTATGCCATGAACGGTCAGCGGGGCTTTTCTGTGAAGCAGCCACATGTCCAGTAAAAATAAAGGCAAACCTGAGGCGTGGTCCGGATGAAAATGTGTCAGGATCAGGTCGGTAATTTGGTGAAAGTCCACACCTGCCCGCCGCAGGTGAAGCAGTGGATACCCCACACAATCCACCATGATGGCTCTATCCCCTTCCTGGATGACCAGGTGCGTATTGTTGTGATGATCGTCTGCGATGGAATGTGCGGTGCCTAAGAAGACAACTCGACCCATGTTCCCTCACATCCTGTTATTCATTCGATTCCAGTTCCGTCGGGATTGGATCCGGCATGGAGTCAATCCTGCTTTTTTGTCCCGGGCGATGCCGCCAAAACAGAGTGATGACAGCCAGGATACCAATGATTGCCATGAACGTCTGATTGGCATTGATTCCAGCGATTTGGGCAGAGTCCAATCGGAGGAATTCGAGCAAAAACCGTCCCAGCGGATAAACCATAAGGTACCCCAGAAAAACATCACCAAATTTCAGCTTATCACTGAACCGGTTGCCCATCCAGATCAGCAGGAGCATGCCCGCCAGGTTCCACAAAGATTCATACAGGAAAAGAGGATGGTAGTATTCCACGTTTGCATATTCCGGCAGGCGGAACATGGGTTCAATGTAGATTTTCCAGGGAAGGTTGGTGGGGGCACCATAAACCTCCTGGTTGACAAAATTTCCCCACCTGCCAATTGCCTGCGCAAGCAGCAATCCCGGGGCGATGATGTCGGTCCATTGGGCAAAATTTAACCGGTGTTTGCGGGTATAAAAGAATAAAGCCAGCGCTCCGCCAATGACAGCTCCCGGAATTCCCAGCCCGCCGTTCCAGATGGTGAGCATCTCCAGTGGATGGGTCAGGTAGTACATGGTCGTAATCCCCTGCTCCTGCATGGAGGGTGGCGGTGTGAAAATGTGCCAGATGCGGGCACCAAGCACCCCGGCAATCAACAGCCAGATGAGCATATCCCAGATCAGTTCCGGATCCTGTCCAGCCTTCTTTGCGCGCCGGTGCGATAGAATGGCAGCCAGGACCGCGCCAAACATGATAATCATGCCGTAAAACCGGAAATACAGCTCCCCTACGTGAATTCCATAACGATCAATCATCAACGATCCTCCAATAAAATCCTGTTATTTCAGTGTATGGGTGCTGCGCGCCACATGATAGATCCGCTGCAGGGCAGTGAAGTTGGTCAGTACTGCCA
>JAGVUS010000385.1 GCA_019136175.1 Chloroflexota bacterium
TGGCAAAATTCATTCCATCAGTGATCCAAAACTGCGCGTAGACATTCTTTCGCGTCAGGATGTTGAGAAAATCCATACAGCCACGCTGGATATATTGGAACACGTGGGAGTCCGGTTTCCTTCAGGCAAGGCATTGGACCTGTTTGCAGAGCATGGGGCGGAGGTGGATCGTCAATCCATGATTGTGCGTTTGCCGGGGACCTTGGTGGAAGATTATCTTGCCAAAGCACCTTCCGCTTATACGCTGGCAGGTTGTACGGCGGATTATGACCTGCCGCTGGATGGAAATCACAGTTACCTGGGGACGGATGGCTGCGGCGTGGAAATTGTGGATGTGCTTTCCGGTGAGAAACGAAGGGCAACCAGGCAGGATCTGATGGATGTGGGGAGGGTGGCGGATTATCTGGATGGAATTGCTTTCCATTGGGTACCGCTCTCGGCACAGGATTGCCCGCCCGAAACCCGCAGCCTGCACGAACTGAACTCCATCTGGAGCGTCAGCAGGAAGCATGTTCAAACGGAAGAGATCGTCACAGACCGTGAGATGGCTGCTGCCATTGAAATGGCAGCCGTGCTTGCGGGTGGCAAGGAAGCACTGCGGCAGCGCCCCCTGCTTTCCATCATGCAGTGCACGCTCAGCCCGCTTTGCCAGGATGGGGGCAGCGTGGAAGCCGCCCTGGTTGCTGCCAGGGCTGGCTTGCCGGTGGGTTTTATGACCATGGCTTCCTGCCTGACAACCGGACCTGCAACCCCGGCAGGCACCCTTGTGGTTGGAAACGCAGAAGTATTGTCCGCCCTGGTTTTAATGCAAATGGCTTCACCTGGCTGTCCGGTCTATTATGCGGCTGCCCAGACTGCCAGCGATTTGCGAACTGGCGGATATACCGGCGGCGGACCGGTGGACTATTTGTTTGGAGCTGCAACCAATCTGCTGGCGGATTACTATCATCTCCCCCTGTCGATGGGTGCTTTTGCAACCGGCGCAAAGGAACCAGGTTGGCAATCTGCCATTGATAATACGATGTCAGCATTGATGGCAGTTTCCACTGGCGCTGACATGCTGCTGGGTGCAGGTCTCTTGCATGGTTCCCGGATCTTTGCGTACGATATGCTCCTGATGGATGTGGAGATCTGGGAAATGCTGCGTTCCACGTTCCGGGGTATTGGAATTGACGAAAATACTCTGGCGTTGGATGTCATCCGCGATGTTGGACCGGGTGGCAATTACCTGGAACATTCGCACACCCTGCGGAATATGCGAAATCTCTGGCAACCCAGCCTGATGGATCGCAGACCGTATCAGGCGTGGCAGGAAAAACGGGATGGTCCAAGAGATTGGGCACTGGAAAAAGCCCGGCTTATTCTGAATACCCATCACCCGGAACCACTGGAAATGAAGACCCGGGTGGAGTTGGATAAAATCATCCAAAAATGTGAGATGGATTGGATTTAAGCAACAGAATCTGTGTATGCATAATAAAAACCGGGTGCGGTTGAAAAACCGCACCCGGTTGCATGTACAGGAACAGGATTAATCCTCGTCCTCGTCATCCTCATCATCTTCAAAATCATCGTCATCAAATTCATATTCCTCCCAATCTGCAGAGTGAACATGACCATGTTCCAGTTCCTCCGCCGTGGGGGTGCGCAGTTCAAGGACGGTGACGTCAAAGTGAAGGGTTTTCCCTGCCAGGGGATGATTGAAATCCAGGGTGACTGTGGTATTGGTTACTTCGGCAATGGTTGCGGTCATAACCTCGTCATCTTCGTCCCGGACATCAATTTCAATGCCAACTTCCAATGGAATTTCGGATGGAAATTCATCCCGGGGAATGGTGACATAAGCTTCCTTGTCAATCTCACCGTACCCATCTGCGGGTTTGATGGTGATTTTGCGTGACTCGCCCACTTTTAACCCGTGAATTCCTGCTTCGAGACCGGAGATGACTTCCCCGGCTCCCTGTAAAAATTCAATGGGATCTGAATCATCGGCACTGTCTACAATTTCACCGTCCACGGTAAGGGTGTATTTCAGGGTGACGACAATGTCGTCAGCGACAGTATTGGGTTTTGCAGTATCGTTCAAGAGTAACTCCATTGCCGTTTGGCATTTATCAGGTTGATTTGGATTAAACCAATCCATTATACCATTGAAGATCCTGATTGAATCCACGGAATAATGACACAATTCAATTTAATTGAAATTATCAGAGAAGTTGAACAGAGAATTACCTGGACTGAAAAATTTCGCAGCTTAATGTGTCATAGTGATCTACAAGCTGCTTCCAGGTGGATATAGCCTGGTCAAAGGTCAGGTCCGTCCGCATATGATCGGGGACAAGTGCAACCCAATCAAATGCAGGAGTGGAAATGACATTGGGCGAGGAGATAAAGGAGCAGCCTGCCTGCAGGATGCGGGTTTGTTCCGCTATGATGGTGTCTGTGTCTGCAGGATCAAAATGGAGGGACGAGATATTTAGCCATGCTGCGATTTTATTCACTGCGGGGACATCCACAAGAACGTAATTGTGGATGGGGATTTTAAATTCATCCTGAACCTTGCTGATGAATTCAGAAGATGGAATGCCGTTTTGATCCAATGAAAAAAGAGATTTGATGACGATGTCCGGCAACCCGGTGGACGGATGGATGAGTTGGAAGTTGATGGAAGCAGGATTTCCTTTATACAACATGAGTAACCAGGTGGTTTGCAGTGCTGGTTTCTCGTTATCCATATTGTCCACCCAGATGACCAGGATATTCTGTTGCAATTGGGAAACAGGTGTAATTGATCCCTGGGTGGGTTTCGGTGGGATATCCAGGAACTGGCGGGCAGCAAAAAATCCCAAAATTCCGCAAACTGTCAGAGCGATGAGTCCGGCTAGAATGGCTGACTTGCGCATACAAGTCCTGTCTTTAACAGTGGCAAAATTCGATCCATCTCATAGTCGCGGGGAAAGGTGGGCAATCTCCTTGTATTGTACCAGAAAGGTGGGGGAGTGAAGCTCATCCCTTGGGAGTAAAGCAATCAGCCCCGTCTTCCGGGGCTGAAATTGGATGATTACAATTGCTTCAGGCGGTGATGATGTAAATGAATATGCCCAGCACCAAACCAACAAATCCTCCAGCGGAAATGGCTGCAATCATTTCTTTGATGGTTGGACGATTCACCCATCGGAAGAAGGTGATGATTTTCTGATCCATGTCGGGTTGCTGTTGTTTTAACAATCCAATTTTTTGATTCCATCTCCGAATGGTGGTCAACAGTTCGGTAGCCCATTCCAGCAGATGGATTTGAATTCGATCCATAAGGGTGGTTTGTGAATTTAACATCTTTCGCTCCTATCCTCGGGATGTGGAAATCTTTAAGATTTTTCCTGTTTCATCCACGGTAACACGCAAGGTTCGCGGCAGGGGATGCCCATCCGCGGTGGTCACGCGGGTTTCAAATACCAGGGAGGAGTTCCCATTGGTCAGGGCGCGGACCCGGGGATGCTTCCCTTTGAATTCGGGGTGCTGGCGATAAATTTTTTGACAGACGGAGTCGAGGGTGGGTTTGTCCATGGTTTTACTGCCTGCGAAGGCGCCGCCGCATAAAAGCGGGGAGATCCAGGTTGCCGTAAGGAGATGACGCTCCCACTTCTTCCAGCTCGGGCATGCTTTGGGTTGATTCCTGTGCGGTTATGTCTTGCATTGCAGGAACAACTGTATTTTCTACTGGGACAGGATTCCCTGCCTGGAGATTGAATGTATTCTGTACCGGGGTGCCTCCCAACCCGGTAATCACCAGGATGACCTGGGCGCGATTTTCCATCTCCTCGGTGGTGGTGACGCCCGGAATAATTTCCGCCTGGAAGTTTGCCCGCGCCTGTAATTCATTGAGGGCTTCCACCACTTCCATGAACGTAATATCGGGTCCGGCAGTAAAGTTGGCGAGGATGCCGGTTGCATTTTCAAGATTTATGGTATCCAGCAGGGGGTGATGAAGGGCACGGTCAATTGCCTGGATGGCTTTCCCTTCCCCCTCTCCAAAGCCGATGGCAAGAAGAGAGCCGCCGCCATTCTGCATTACCTGGCGGACATGGGCGAAGTCCACGTTAATTAAACCAGTTTCGGTGATCAGCTCGGTAATCCCCTGGATGCCTTGGCGAAGAATATCATCGGCAAGGCGGAAAGCCATGTCCAGGGTCAGGTCGCGCTTTCCCAGGTCCAACAGGCGTTCATTTGGAATGGCAATCAGAGTGTCTGTATAGGGACGCAGCGTCGCCAAACCCTCCCGGGCATTGCGCTGCCGCTTGCCCACTTCAAAAGCAAAGGGCATGGTCACAATGGCAACTGTGACTGCCCCCACTGTTTTGGCGGCTTTTGCTGCCATGGCAATGGAACCAGTGCCGGTTCCGCCCCCCATACCTGCGGTCAGAAAAACGAGATCTGCGCCAGCCAGGGCATCACATAAGGTTTTGAAACTTTCCTCGGCAGCTTTGTAACCCGCGGAGGGATCCCCACCAGCCCCCAATCCGCGTGTGGTATGAGGACCCAGGAGGATTTTCTTGGGAGCCAGTGAGCCAGCCAGCGCCTGTCCATCGGTATTGGCAGCAATGAATTCCACACCGGAGAGACCCAGCTCAATCATCCGGTTGATGGCATTTGACCCACCTCCACCAAGCCCAATGGCTTTCAGTACCGGGGGACGCGGGGGAGTGATGGGTTTGATGTGGGAACTGGTTGCGATTTGGATATTCATGGATCACCTCTCTGCCAGAATCGATGCAAGACTTATGCCATTTTCTTGAATCCGTTCCACTTTGCAGCCAATTGTCCGCAAGTGGCTTAATATTTCCTCGGGAATTTCCTCTTCCGTTGCAATGACCAATACTTCGGCTGCCAGGGCAGCTTCAGATGGCGAAAATCCAACCGTGGGTTGGTACTTCTTCACATAAGGGCGGATGGCTTCCAGGTGCCAGTCTGCAACCCGGATGGCTTCCAGGTGCCAGTCTGCAACCCCCCATTCATAACTGGGGAGCAGAACATACCGGGTAATGGGGTGGTCAGGATTGCCGGGTTGGGGAGTGGATATTAACTGATTTACACCGACAACACCGGTCTGGAGCCAATTCCTGAGCATCCGCGCCGATGGATTGGGTTGACCATCCGGCTTGAACCAGGAGAATGCACTCTCTGAAGTATCAGAATCTGCGGAAAGCAGCCAGAAGAATCCCGCCTGGACCTCGGAAGGAATTGGATCAAGGAGGCGGTGGGGTGCTGTTGGATCATGGATCGTTTCATCGAACAATAAATGAGCAATACAGTATTCGTCATATTGCAGGGTGTCAAAGTCCACCGGCTGTGATCTGGATGGATCCCCCGGCTGACCTGCCTGTAACAGGAAGCAATGAGGATCATTGGGCAGGAAATCCGCTGCTATTTCCAGGTACCAATCGAAGATATGAAAGCCGCGTTGATCCTGGCACCCCGTGGGGGTAACATACGGACGGGCTTCCATCCACCGTTCAGAACCGCCTGAACCCCAGTTGAGCGAATGGAGATGGGACCAGCCATAGGCAGATAGGGCGATATTTTTCAAGAGATCCACCTGGTGGCGGTTCTTCAAGCCTTGCAAGGCAAGCCGTAGAAATGATGTGTCCCAGAAGCCGCCGCCTGGTTCCAGCGGGGGAAAAACGGGGGTGATTCCCGTTTCCATGGCAAGATTGGCAAGGGGAATCAACCGATCCAGGAACCGATCAACCAGATTTTGCTGGCTCCAACCGGCAGCAGACCAAACAGAGGGGCTGTTTGGGCGGTCAAAAAATATGACGTGCTTGACCCCCCAGGATCCGTAACTATTGATAACCTGGGCAAGGTCTTCCGCCACCGGCGGATGGACAAGGCTGGAGTCGAAGTGAACCACGGGTTGAATGCCAGCCTGCAAAACTGTCCGCAGGAACGCTTCGGGGATAGCCCGGCGGGTATCACTTTTCAAGATCAGCCAGCCGGCACCCAGCGATACCAATTCCGGAAGCCAACGCTCTGCGTCCGATTGACGGTAGTGGAGAGTATCAGGAAAGTAATGAAAGCCGATTCGTGACATGGTGTTTTCTTTGTGCAAACCAGGGTTGAAGAAGTAAGGATTACCGGATTACAGAGCAAGATTTATGCCAGAGCGAAATTCCTGCTATAATCCTTCATCATGATTTTGGTTACCGGAGGAACCGGATTTATTGGGCGGGCGCTCGTACGCCAGCTGGTTACCATGGGGAAACCCACACGCATCCTGCTGCGCCCATCGAAATCATCGCCAAGTTTGCCCCGCGGGATCCCAGTGGAGGTTGCAGTGGCAAGCCTGCAGGATGAGCGAGGGATTCG
>JAGVUS010000422.1 GCA_019136175.1 Chloroflexota bacterium
CTAATTGGATGGGGGTAACATCACCCATAATGGGCATGCTTTCAATCCGAATGAACCATAACAGGATAAAAATGACCACGCCACCAATGACAGCTAAACATGAAGCACCAGATGGGGCTGACTGTGCCTTGGGATGGCGGTCATCCCCTGGAACCTCAGCCGGTACATCACTGGCAGTCGTTGGTTGACTGCCGTCTCCCGGTTCAATCTCATCCTGCGCGGGAGCGGACACAACCTCTGCATCATCCAGCTGCTGGTCTTCCCCTGGAACCTCAGCCGGTACATCACTGGCAGTTGTTGGTTGACTGCCGTCCCCCGGTTCAATCTCATCCTGCGCGGGAGCTGACTCACCTTCCGGAAAAAATAGAGGATGCAAATAAAACCCACAATTATCACAAAAATCAACAGGCTGGTTAAATTCCTTATTACAGCCTGGACAGTGGATGTTTTGGGGCAATTCTTCTATTTCTGTCACACAATTCCTTCATCACTCAGATTATCGAAATGCCCCGCACTCAGCACAATACTCATCGTGTTTGCTCAATTTTGCTCCACAAGACGCGCAACGCCGTCCACCTCCCCGAAAGAGCCGGGAAAGGAGGAACACCATGGTCAATAAGCCCAGAATCCATAAAAGCCAGGCGGGAAAAACCGGCTTTAACTTAAATGTTACATCAATTTCTCGTGGATTGTTCCACGTTGCCTGTCCAAGTGTTTGCCTATCTGCATTACTATCAAGGATTTGCCCTGCCCGAATGACAATTGTTGTTTTTGTAAGTGCGTTCAAATAGGAAAGATCAAATCCTTCAATTGTTCCCAAGTCCATCATAACCATTTTGAAACGGTATACCTCGGGTTCAACTTCCTCAAGGCTTAAATATCCGGGCGCTAATGTGTTGATTAAATCTAATTGATTTCCCAGGAGGTTAAAAATGATTTGCTGCCTGGTTTTTGTGCTTATTCCTTGATTGACCGAAACCTGGACCCCATCCAAATTTATGGTGCTGAACATAACTGACAACACACTTTCAATCATTTCTCCGCTAATTTCATCAGGCAGTGATTGTAAATTCATACCCGTGGATTCGCCAAGAATGAATTGGACCATCTCGGAAACAAAAATTGTCGTCCGAGGATCATAATCAATCATGGACTTAATCTTCCAGGTACCATCTGGTTTAAAATAATAATCCACCCGCTGCGAGCAAGCTGAAAGAAGAAGGCTTAATATTGAGATGAAGATCAGAAAACGCATTTTTTTCATCGCTGGCATCTCTCCCTATGAATTCTGAATTGGGCGAAATCCCATAAGAATTCCCCCCATCCAGGTTCCAATGATTATTGCAGCTGCCCCCAATAATAAAGCAGAGGTCAATGTCCAGGCAAGACCAGTCAGTAAAAAAACCGCAATACAAGATCCCGCCACAATCCCACATACCAAGCCCCGCAACCAACCATTACCAGGTAGAATTTTCCAAAATATCGCCAGCAAAATAGCAAGAAAGGCAATCGTGAATACACCAATCAACAATGTTGTCCAGCCAAAAATGAACAAGGGGATTAAAAACAGCAAAAATTGACCTGTCGATACTCCCAGGGAAGTAATGATCCTCCGAATCCATGGGGGGAGTGGATCATTCCCAACCTTAATTTCAGAGCCTGAAGCCTGGTGGATTAATTGAATCAGGTTGTTGCAACCCAAACGAACTTTAATACCCTCAATCATGTCCCCCTCTGCCAGATGAAATTGGTTGCAGATCATTTGGGGGATCCAAATTTCATTGACAGGTAAACCATTGTTGTTGGATGTGACAGCCCGGCACATACCCAACAAATCATCCATTTTGATGAGGTTTAAAGCAGTGGCTGACCCGACAGAAAAACCGCCGCCATCCAGAGCCATCACACTGACCGCGGTTTGCCCAAGCTGAACAGGGACCTGTGCAAGGGATGGTTTATGATTCACCCAAACCACGTAACCGGGTAGAGACAGATCGCCATATATTCCAGTTTGTACAGGAGCAGGACCAAATATTCCGGATAAAATATTCCGAGTGGGAAACTCTAGATTCTGCTCAATGATATGATCATTCCTTGAGTTCAAAGTATGTCTCCCCTTCCGGTGTAATCACATGAATCCGCTGTGCCTGATCAATTAACGGCAATATCAACAGCATGCTCAGTTCATCAACTGGCAGCGGAGGTTCTCCCTTAAGTAATTCCGTGGAAAAATTGATGGAATACAGTATTTGAGCGTCCCGACCCAAAATCTCAATCTTTCCATCTCCATCAAAGCCAGGGGTCAATCGACTCTCCTGGAGGGTATTGACAGCCAAAATTTCTGGGGGGAGGCTGCGATACAATTTGATTTTTACCAACAAGCCACCGGGCAAAGTGCGATATGGTTCAAATGTATTCATGGGATTCTGAGTTGGGGATTTTTGTGGATCAATCGGCAATTCCTGGCTTGTTGTTATCCCCGCGTTGATCAGAAATGCAGCTAACAAAGCTACTAACAAACCAATTGCGATATGGAACTGAATGCCAAGCCTCCCTTTCATTATTCAAGTCCTTGTCCAGATAACAGCAAGAATTTTTTCAAAAGATGATCTTTACAGGAATCATTATACCCGTACTCGCCAGGCATGCCAGCAGGACCCATGATGGAATTCCGTCCATCCGTGGTTGGTTCGCCATTACAATGCACAAATTCGTCTTGATCTTTGGGACATGATGCCGGGTATGGATTTGGACAGCCATTCGGGCTAAATGCATCTTGTTCCAACCAAATCGGATAACTATATTCATCGCACAAGCCAAAGGTATGCCCCAACTCGTGGGCGGTAATCACAATTGACCCGGATTCAGCAATAATTCCAGCACCATTAAATGTTGTCCAGCCAGCAATTGTGGAATTTCCATTTAGCACTAAATCGCCATCGGTAATTCCAATGTAACGATCTCCTGGAAAGTTGATGATTCCATATTCTTCAACATCCAATTCAAGATCAGAGTTTGACAAATCCGCCCGGCTTAATCCCTCATCTAAAATGGCTACCTTTATTTCAAAATACAAATCCATTTGAGATTCAGTGATAAACAGGTCTGCTTGTTTGCGAGCCTCTTCCCGGAATTTTGACATGGATGATTGCCAGCGCACGGGAATAAACACCAGAATAAATTCCGGTTTTTGTGCGGTTGGTGTGATTGTAGGCGCAGGATTGGTTGACGCAACACTGGTTTGCGTCGGTTCTTCCACCACCGGAGTAGACAAGGTTGGTAATGTGGAGACCAGGGTTGGACTGACAGTTGGCAGTACCGGTGGTCCAAGCGGTTCCGGCATACTGAGACGCCATAAACCCACCCCCAGAACAACCATGAGCGCCAAGATCACCAGTCCATAATCACACAGGATACAAACTGGTCGTTCCCACCAAGGTTCATTCATATTCTTGTTGTTGGCGATATTGTGGCGATATTGTCCAGGTAGCCTTTAAGCAACTGTTGACACAAAAGCCAGAAGCGGTAACCAAAGGTCCCGGGTAAAATAGGCAGTCAATCCCAGAACAATAATAATTAATATTATCCACCAATAATCACATAAAAAGCAAACCAACTTTTCCATCGGGCGTTCGTTCATTTTTCACTCTCCTCTTCATGATTCTTGGGATATCAATATGGAAGATGACCGTATTTTCAGTACTCTACGTCAGTGCGGTACCGTTTATCCACTTTTTTACCTGCCCAACTTCCAATCGCAATCATGAGCAAGCCGTTCAGGAAAATTCCAAAACAAAGGGAAATTGGTTCGGTAAATATAAACACGCCCAAAGCATCCCGGACAATGCCCCTGATGATAATAAAAATCCAGGTGATGATAAAGGTAATGAGTGCGGCACCCATTCCAGCTGCTGCCACGCCTTCCAAATGAGCGGGGTCATCTTCCTGCCTGAAATGTTGTTTTTCAGCAGCGGCTTGACCAATAAAAAAACCCACCAGGAGTTGAATCAGGAAGCCAATCACATCACCCTTGTTGGTTCCCTGGTCGATGAGCATCAGGATTAAAAATACAATAACCACAATCATGCCGCCAACCAGACCCATTGAGAATCCGGCACTGGATGTATTCCGGCGTGGAGGTGCATCATTCATGGACAGGGAACCCCTTTTGCTTGTTGAAAATGATCTTTCCATTCCTGGGGTGTGGTTCTGGGTGGCCTGGCATCCATTAATCGATAGATAAGAGAATCAGGATATCGCTGAATATCTAACTGGCGAGCCATCTCCCTCCAATCATATTCCACCCGCCGAAAAGTGACTCTGTGATTTGTGGTATCCAATATTGCATACGATGCCCGATGATCCAGGTCGCGCGGTTGCCCCACCGATCCAGGATTAATCATCGCAATCCATCCGTTTAATTCATATGTTTCTCCAGGGAGGACCCTCACTGGTTCGTACCGATATGCCTGCGTGTCAATTGGATCTTCAGCGAGTGGTTGCCCACTGGTGGGGTGCGCAATGATCAGGGCAGGGATGTGGGTGTGCCCATAGATTTGCACCCTTGGACGGTGTCTCTGATGAGCCTGGGTAAAAAGCCTATCAAAACTTGAAGGAATAAGAATCCTTAACCAGGAATAAATATACCTTGTCGGATTTTCTTGATCACCATGAACCAAAACATAGTCCACCCCGTCCAGATCATGGGTGACCGGTCTTTCTCCATTGGTTAAAAATCCGTCCACAAAAAAGGAAAAAACCTCTGGCTGTTCCCGGAGAAGTGCTTTATGACGAGTGATGGCTTCCTGGGCTTCTTGAGCAACCCCCTCGTTGTCCCGGCCAAGCATCTGGTTGTGAAGCATAATTTCGTGATTGCCAAGGACCCAATCGCCCGGTTTCAGGTTTTCCCGGATCCATTGAATGGGTGTTACAGGATCTATCCC
>JAGVUS010000484.1 GCA_019136175.1 Chloroflexota bacterium
AGAATAGACTATTTGAGCCAGGTTGCAATCAATAAGGCGGATCAATTAGGCTTGAAATGTGTCAGCCCTCGGGATATCCGGAAGAAGGGCGGCACAACCGCCATTGAGATCAATATGAATTCTCATGAGATGGAGGTCGAGTTAAAGAAACGCAATATCATTGCATCTGCTCGTGGCTCTGTCATTCGAGTTGCGCCACATTTTTATACATTGCCCCACGAGGTCGAATTTGCGATGGAACAAATCCGCAGCATTCTCGACCAGAACAGACTTTGAACAAGGAGGTGAAAGAGATGTATATTGGCAAAGTCACAGGGAAAGTTGTTTGTACCGTCAAAAACGAATTGCTTCAGGGGATGAGCATGGTTTTGGTGGAACTCCTCGGATCCGGTGAATCCACAAAAAAAGGATTACTGGTTGCGGTGGATACCATTGGTTGTGGAGAAGGAAATATCGTCATCGTGGCAGGTGGGGGAGCAGCACGCTTGATTGGTGGTTGTCAGAACGCGCCGATTGATTTGGCGGTTATTGGGATTGTTGATCATCAAATCCAACAAATTTAGATAAGGAGAAAAGGTCATGAAAGCAAAAGGTTTTATTGAGACAAAAGGTCTGGTTGCTGCATATGAAGCAGCCGATGCCATGACCAAGGCAGCCAATGTGGACCTGATTGCCAGGTATATCATTGGCGGCGGGTATGTTACCGTTGTGATTGAGGGCGATGTTGGAGCTGTAAAAGCAGCAGTAGACACGGGCGTCACAGCTGCCAAAAAAGTTGGCGAGGTCGTTGCTGCTCATATCATTGCACGTCCCCAGGAGGCTGTGGAAGCCTTATTCAACGAAAAAATTCCGGATGTGAAATAAGGGATTTTTTCAGTACACCGTATTATTTAATTTTCCGGTTCCAAACTGGAACAAAACCTCAGTCGATAAATTCCAGCACAGTTGAGGAGCCATCTTCAATTGCTGAAAGGAGTTTGATTTGGATCACATCCAGCTAAGAACATATGCATTGGTTGAAAATATGCAGCCTCAATATGCGGCATCAACTGGAACGGTTGTGAAGGGTGATCCGTGTCTTGCCGGGATGGCTCAGCTGTATATTGAGATGGTTCCCGGCAGTGAAGTTTTCCGATTGCTGGATGTGGCGCTCAAAAATTCTTCAGCAAAGCCCGGATTCCTGGTGGTGGAACGCGAGTACGGAGAAATTGAACTGCACTCCATGCATATTGATGATGTGATGGAAGCGGGTCGTTCCATTTTGGATCTCACAAAATTATCGCTTGCAGACCGCATCAAACCATCCATTGTCTCTGTGCAAATCGTTCAGAATGTTGACCCTTACCAGGCGCAATTGATCAACCGGGGGCGGTATGGTTCTTTGTTGCTGCCCGGGGAACATCTTCTCATCATGGAGGTTGAACCTGCCGCGTACATCTCGATTGCTGTGAATGAGGCTGAAAAGCATGCCCGCATCAAATTGGTCTCATTTGATCCGGTGGGTAAGTATGGAAGGATGTATCTTTCCGCGGATGATATTTCGGAAATTCGAATTGCAGAACAAGCTGCAATCGAAGCCGTTGAATCAATATCCGGCACACGCTCATAGCCAATCCTAGTAACGTTTAGGAGAGAACTGGTGGTAAATCTGGTCAAGGAAAAGCTTGAAAACGGGCAAAAAGTAATTGGCACCATGTTTCAACTGGGGTGTCCTACTGCCGTTGAATGTCTTGGTATTTCCGGACTGGATTTCTTTATTATCGATACTGAACATGCACCAGTGGATGTCGAATCCATCCGATTGTTTATTCTTGCATCGGAAATTCGAAAAATCACTCCCTTTGTCCGCCTGAAACGGATTTCCAGGGATACGGTACTAAATGCGCTGGATATTGGAGCGGGAGGGTTGGTTGCCCCGGGAGTTGAAACTGTCCAGCAGGTCCAGGAGTTGGTGGGATATGCCAAGTATCCGCCAGAAGGATCACGGGGTTTATCCCTGACAAGAACCTCTGCCTATGGTTATGATGGGTCCGCCACAGATATCAACCGATATCTTGAACGCAGTAATCGGGAAGTATTGGTGATCCCCCAATGTGAGACGCGTGCTTGCCTGGATGATATTGAACAGATTGTATCGATTAAGGGGGTTGATGGGATATTTGTTGGACCGTACGATTTGTCGCTGGCTTTGGGTAAGCCTGGTGATTTTGATACCCCGGAATTTACTGCGGCTATCCGGAAGATTGTGCGAGCCTGCCGTAAGGCAAATAAATTTGTGATGATTTTCACAACCAATCTGGAGCGAAGCCGCCAGTACTTGGATAGCGGGTTTGATGGAATTGTATTCAATTCCGACGCGGATATGTTTATCGATGCATACAAAAAAACATTGACGGAACTGCGCACCAAAACCCAGGCAGGAGTGATTCAAGGGGTTAGAAACGATATTTATGGCAGGTATTTGTCGGCGCGGAATGGCAATGCACCCGTTAACGTTGCAAATGTTCTGGATACCCATCGGGCAGATATCGCCCTGATTGGCAGCACCCTGGTTTTACCTGATATCGGTTCATTAAAAACAAACCTGTATATCAAGGATGGGAGGGTGTCTGGTATATCGCAGGAAATTCTGCCAGCCACCGAGACATTTGACGTTTCGGGAAAGTATGTGTTACCAGGGATCATTGATCCACACACCCATTTTGGCATTGGAACTGATTTTGATCTCGATTTGCAGAGCGAAACCCTATCAGCCGCGGTAGGTGGACTTACCACAGTTGGCTGTTTTATCGGTTCCAAGGATGCCAGGGTTAATTCCTATGCCAGCCTGGTTGAAATCATCCGCCAACGATCTTATACCGATGTTGTACCGCACTTTGTCATTGGTACCAGTGAGCAGATTAAAGAAATCCCCGTATTGATCAAGGAATTCGGAATCCGGACATTCAAGGTATATCTTCATGGCATTGATGGCTTAATCCCTGCGATGGATGATGCATTTGTTATCGATGTCATGGAAGAACTTGCCAGAACTGGAATACCCTGCCTGTTGTTTGTTCATTGTGAAAATGATGCCCTGGTCCGGCGGGCGACTCGAATGGCAAACCTCAAGTATGGTGACCAGGCGACAATCTCTGATTGGGAAGAAACTCATCCCCCAATGGCTGAAGCAGAAGCCATTATGCGGGTCGCCTTTTTTGCCAATCAATACAAGCAGCCGATCTATGTGGTCCATGTTTCCAGCGCAGAAGGCGCTGAGATGATCAAAAAGATAAAGGCAGAAAATCCTTATGTGTATGCGGAGACGACTTCTCCCTACCTGACCGTCACAGCAGATCAATTTAATTCCACGATTGGATTGATGGAGCCTCCTTTACGCCAGCAAGCAGATCAGGATCGGTTGTGGCAAGCCATTGTTCAGCGAGAAATTGACGCGATTGGTACTGATAATGTGACGCTGACTTTGGCGGAAAAGGGGGATGCCAGCAATGTTTGGAAAGCTTTCCCAGGGTACCCGGCGTTGGCAACCCACCTAATGTCAATTCTAAATGAGGGTGTGGTGAATCGGGGCATCCCAATTGAGGAGCTGGTTGTCCCCATGACAAAAAGACCTGCTGAGTTGCTTGGATTATATCCTCGCAAGGGGACCCTCTTACCGGGAAGTGATGCAGATCTTGTTGTGGTGGATATGAACTTGTGTAAAACAGTAAACCTGCAGGATTTATATTCGCGGGCGGATTTTTCCCTGTTTCAGGGACGGGAACTTTGTTGTTGGCCGGTCATGACAATTAAAAACGGGATTATGGTTGCCCAGAATGGGAAACCAACGGGCAAGCGACCATCCTGTAAAGCAATTGTATCGAATTCATTATCTGGGTAAGGAAGGAAGATTTGCATGAAAGAAATTAGATTTCATGGGATCGGTGGACTTGGAACGGTAAAGGCAGGTGAAATGTTGGTTCACGCTGCTGTAAAAGATGGGAAGTATGGAACATCCTCGCCATTCTTCGGTTTTGAACGCCAGGGGGCACCGGTAACTTCTTTTGTCAGACTTGGTGATACCAAAATCCGGGCAAAGAACCAGGTTTATCATCCGGATTGTGTGGTTGTTTTGGATCCAAGCCTTTTGATCTCAGCCCCTGTGTTTGATGGTCTTGCCGAGGATTCTTTTTTTATTCTTAATATCCAGACGCAAAATATTGAGGAGCTTATACACGATAAAAACATTAAATGTTTTGCGTATCTGGATGCAACATCCATTGCGATGGAAACATTGGGACGCGCAATTCCCAATACAGTAATGTTGGGTGCATTCATAAAAGCTACAGGTTGGGTCCGTAAAGATTACCTGGAAGAGGTCATCGAAGAATTCTTTGGAACGAAAAATGTTAATGCTTTCCGAAGTGGTTATGACCGTGTCAATATCCATTATTGCAAATAGCGTGAGGTGAAATCGGTTATGAAAAATAAGAGTGATTACATAGTACCAATTGGTTGTGAGGGCTTACATGTGATCCAGACGGGAAATTGGCGGAAAAGGAGACCTGTTCTTCTGCCAGATAAGTGCACCCTCTGTGGACGATGCTTGATGTATTGCCCGGTAAATTCAATTATTAAGACGGATGAAGGCAGGATTGTGATCACCTACGACTATTGCAAGGGTTGTGGAATTTGCGCCAACGAGTGTCGAAGCTCAGCGATTCACATGATTCCAGAAGAAGAGGGTAAGTGATGTCAGAAGTTCAAGTATTGAATGGGAATAAGGCGGCTGCAATTGGGGCAGCGTTATGTAAACCTGGGGTGATTGCGGCATATCCAATTACACCCCAGACTCCGCTTGTTGAATATTTGGCGGAATTTGCTGCTGATGGAAGGATCTCGAGCAGCGTTTGTGAAGTGGAATCGGAATTATCGGCAATGAGT
>JAGVUS010000439.1 GCA_019136175.1 Chloroflexota bacterium
TAATAGAATGGGTGCAGGGTGAGTGTCAGCGTGGAGCCGCCTTCCACCTTATCATTCACCGTCCAGGTGAAGGGTTCCTCAAAATTGGGGGACCAGTCGTGACCGGGAACGGAGGAGATGGTCTGCCGGGTGAGGGCGGAACGCACCGGCGGGGGTGTCGTGGAAGATGCAGGAACCATGGCAACCAACGGCAGGTTAAGTCCATTTTCGGCATACAGATTGCTCATGCTTGTCAGGGTTACATTCTGCACCTGCTGCCCGGCGGGGATTTCCACCGTGTGAACATACAGGGGCACCTCGTACTCACCCTGATCCTGGAAGAGATCGCCCCCGTGGGTGCCAAGGATGGCATCGGGCGGAATTTCAACGTAATGCACCCCATTCACCTCCTCCACGGTGTACATGGGCAGCTGGATGGTGAGCGTTTCCTCGGGGGCGAGCGGAAGGGCTTCCGCCTGCATGCGAAGGGTGGTGTTGTCCATGATGTCAAACTTGGGGTCACCGTAGATATTGTACTCATTCACCACGTACCACCACCAGTCGTAATACTCCGAAACATTCCAGCGGGCAGATTTAAAGCGGGCGTAGGATTCCGCAAAATCATTGCCCACTGTCCAGTAGTCACGGAGGTACTTCCGGCTCATGTTGGAATTTTTGGAAACCGGGGAGACCTCGGTGGAACCAATGTACACACCGGCGCCAGATTGGAGGAATGCTTCGGCAATCCCGTTGTCATTATTGCCCTCGTAATTGCCCGTTGTACAGGACCAGGCATTGACGATGGGATGGGCGCCGTCAAAATCCACCGGGAAGTTACCCACATCAATGGCAGGGCTCATTCCACCTGCCCAGCCATGCGCCTCAAACCAGATCAGGTCCGCCCCGGCGATATTGTCTTCAAACTGCTGGACAGCGTAATCCGGGTAGTTCATATCCACAACCCGGAACCGGTCACCCCGGTCGGCGTGAATAACATGGTCAAAGTCGGATCCTGCCACATCCATGATCACCAGTCCATCATATTCCTCCACATCCACATAGGTGCTGTGGGCGGGGTCGTCCCCACTGGTAAAGGTGTAGGTGCGGATGGAGTTCGAGCGGTCCGCCACAACGATTTCGTCCGAGCCGGCAGGATCAACGTTGGCAACCACCATATTGTCGCCACGGTCAAAGTCCAGATTGATCTCACGGTCTACAAACCCGTTCGCATGAACAATAACAATTTTGTCATTATTGCGATCCGTAAAGACAATTTCCTCAGCCCCCTCCAGATTGTAGGTATTGAGATCACCGATCTGCAGGATATCATGATCCATGAAATCATAACCGAGGGTATCCAGGTTGATGCTGCGCAATAGATTCCCCTGATGGGTGTAAACCCGGAGAAAATCATCGTTCTCCGAATTTCCATTGATATCCGCCATGACAATTTCATCCCCGGGATTAGTGCTCAACACATCCCCAACAGCAATCTGCTCCCAGGCAACAAAATCCCGGCTAAACCAGGCTGATGCAGCTCCATTCAACTCGTGTGTGCGGATGATGTCACCGCGGTCGCCAACGATGATTTCGACCTGCCCGTCATCATCCACATCCCCGGCTGCCAGGCTGTCGCCGTCTTCAAAGTCCAGGTTGAAAGCAAAGGCATACACGCCCTCGATTGGTTTGACAAAATAAGCCTTGTTGGTGGAGTCATCCGCCCAGATGATTTCCTCCGTCCCATCACCATCAACATCACCGTGCGCCAAACCATCGTATTCGGTAAAATCCATATTTTCCATGATATACAGGAAGGCTTCGTTTTCCCAGTGGTGCTTGCTGACGGTGTAGCCAAAACTGGTGAGAGTGCCTGTCACCGAGTCGGCATCGTCCTGCATGGTATCCTCACAATTGCCCGTGCCGCTGCCCACGTAGGCATCCTCGCGCTCGTAGCTCTGGTAGAAATGGGCATCAATGCTGTTCAGGATTGCCTGGTCCAGTTTCCAGGCGGAGTTGCCGATGATCCTGCCCAGCATCAAGTCGGGTGCTCCATTGCCATCGCCAGTATGGGCATAGGGGTTGTCGCTGTACTGCACATAATAATTGGCACCACCGTCCGTGCCTTCCCAGTAAAGTTCATAGGGACCGGTCTGATAACCCGGGATGACCTCGGATTCTCCAACCAGCAGGACATAACCGCCATACTGGTCTTCAAAGTTCGGGTGCATGCGGTTTGCCCATTCCTCATTATCCTGCAGGAAGGTATTGAGAACATTCTTGTCCAGGCTGGGGTCCCAGTATCCCAGGACACCCTGTTTCAGCATTGCCAGCCACGCCATGTCGCCCATCAACTTGTGGACGTGGTTAATGTTGTAGAGCTCCGTCAGCCTGGAGGGAGCCGTAATGATCAGGTAATCGGAGGAACGGAATGCCCGGGCAACCGATTCGGTGATCTGGGTGGAACCCGAATCCCAAACCATGGGGCTGGGATTGCTGATACTTTTCGTTCGGGTGTTGCCCTCACCATCCAGGTAAAAGATCTTGGATTGGGGCATGCCCAGCTTGTATTCCGCCATGGACATATCCGGGAAGAGGATGGGAACAATATAGTAGTTGAATTCCATGGATTCACCCGGATTCAGGGTATAGGGCTGGTCCAATGTAATGGTGGCAATGCCCTGTTTGCCCTGCAGACCGCTGCTGGCAGCCAGGCTCCATTGCCCAAACACCGGATCGAGGAGTGCCAGGTTGACCGGTTGGAAGCCCTTGAAATTCTCCTTGATCTGGGTAATCTCAACCGGAGCGGTGGCATCTTCATCGTTTTCCACGGTCAACCGCACCCGGAAATAACTCTCCCCGGAGTAATGGGAGACGGATCGGCTGAGAACAATATCCGGCTGCCCTGCCACAATGTGGAGGTAGGCATCGTGCGCCTGGGAGCCGCCGTCTGTGGCATAGACAACCGCCTCAAGGTGGTAGTTCCCCAGCGGCTTGCCGCTTAAATCCCAGGTGTATGTATAAACATCATCATCGGGGGTCATATCTGTTCCCAGCAGGGTTCCATCGGCATAAAACCGTACAAGTTCAACGGGTTGCGCCACATCGCCACAATCCGGCATGCCGCCGCCGGAATAATCACATTCCCACTCAAACTGCCGGGCAGAGACCTGGATCTCCTGCTGTGTGCCGGGCGGCACTGTGCTGCCATTCACATAGATGGTGCTGTCCGGTGCAGGAGCGATCCAGGTTGATTCAATGGGGGCGCTTTCCCGGAAGGGTTCAAACAATTCCGGATTGGCAAAAGGCTGCCCGATGAAATTATAAGCCTGGGCTACCAGATCGCGCTGGGTATAGAACGTATCCCGGGTGTACCCATGCCGGGCGGGTGCCAGCGGCATCTCGTAAACCCCACCATTGGGAGAGTAATCTGTCCCCACCAGCACGTCAAAATCATCCTCATCCAGCCAGAACTCCACCCGCTGGATGTTGGAGGTATCGGAATAGGCTGCCCGAAGCTGGTACACTTCCTCGCGGGTGTTGCGCCGCTCATAAGTAATCTCAGGATTTGGGATGTCAACATCAACGCCCAGCGTCTTCAATGCCTTCCATGGGCTGGATGCCAGAATCCCGCCCGCATCGGTGGAATAGCCGCGGAGACGATAGGTCTTGTGCGCCTCCAATCCGGTAATCACCACCTGGTGGTTTTCAACAAGGGTGGGATCGGAAACATGGCTGCCGCCGCGCCCATCCGCCCTGGTGTACATCAGGATGGTATCCGCCGGGCGATTGGTCTCCCATGTGGCAGTAAAACCATCCTGGGTAACATTTGTGATGGCAAAATTACTGATGATCAGCGGACTGGGATCACATACCCAGGTTTCCTCCAGGCAGTTGTTATTGCCATCCAGGTCATCCATGTAGGGTACCAGGCAGACTTTCACCTGCATGGTTGGCTCAGTTCCCGGGCAGGCTGGCTCCTGCAAATAGGCGTTGTACAATTCACCCGGCAAAATTCGCGGGGTGTCTCCAATCATATCTGTATATTCATTATTAACATACAGTTCCACTTCCAAATCGGCTTCATAGGCACCCAGCCCGTCGTTGCGAATGCTGACCCTGAGGTTCTGGTCAGCCTCATCCACCCAGAACTGGGTGACCGCCAGGTCCGGCTGGGGTTGATATTCCGCCAGGGTAACCAGGTGGTTATAGGAATCCCAGAAAGCCAACGTGGGGCTGCCGGAGGCATCCATTTCCAGGTTCAGGTACATTCCAAGCATATACCAATCCGGGTTCATATCCATCGACCAGGTGCTGCCGTCCCAGTAGATCACCTTGAGATATTGGCTGGAAGACTCGTAATACCCAATCACCGGTCGCCCGATGGAATCCAACCCAATAGCGGTGTACTGGTCGCTTTCCCCGCTGATCACCTGCTGCCGGTCCCATCCAGATTCCGTATGAACGGCATACATCAGGTGGGTATCCTTGATGGAATAGCTGAGGTGCTCATTTCCATTTTCATCCAGGACAAGCGAAGTGTGGTAACCTGCGCCATATCCGCCCTGCGCCTCGTCCACAATTTCAACGATCCAATCCGAGCCGTCATACACTGCGGCGTGGAGTTCATCGCATTCCCCCAGGCTTGCCCCAACACAATAGGCAAGGTGGGGATGGTCATTTTGATCCAGCTCCATCGAAATGTAACTGAATGCATCCGTGCTGACCGCGGCAGTTTCCACCGGGGAGAGGACAAAGGCATCGCCCACCCGTGTGGCAACCGACAGGCTGGATTGTGCCGGATAATAAAACGCAACCACTGGAACGCCCCCATCGGTTAATTCCAGCGTGGCGTACTGCCCGCCAGCCTGCTGCATGGGAGTGACAGGCATTTCAGTCCATGAGGCTCCATCAAAATATAAATAAATGCCGTCCTTGAAGTAGGCAACATGCGGATACCCGGATGAATCCAGTTCCAGGTCAAAGTGGGCAGGGGTGAGCATGGCTGTATCCAGGGTGCGATCCGCCACCCAGGTATAGGTCGGATCATAATCCGCCCGGGCAGGCTGCGCACCAGGCTGCAGGAAGGAAGAAAACACAAATGCCAGCAGGACAAGCAGCCGGATGGCATGGTCGACAGAGCGGTTTATGGTCTTCATGGGGTCCTCCAGGTCGTCATCAAAATATTCTGTTGTATGTATTATGGGAAATGAGCGTCAAAAAACCGTCAAATCAAACCCGGTATGGGATTGATTATATAAGAATCCGGCTTGGAAAACGGGAAAAAAGGACGTATGGTTCTGGATTTAACCAGGCAGAGCCTGGTTGGAAGGATCCTGCACCGCGTCCGCAAGCTGGTCGTGATCCGGCAGCAAATCTTCAATGTTGCGAATTTGCGGAACGATATAACCGGACAACATGGCAAGGATGGTCAGGATACCAAACACAATCATGATCAACGCCATACCGGAACCCGGGGTGTTGCCAACCATCCAGCCAAACGTCTTTGCCAGCCAGCCCTGCCCCAGCATGGCAGGCTCCATAATACGATCCGCCAGCA
Organism: Chloroflexota bacterium; assembly: GCA_019136175.1. Taxonomy (GTDB): domain Bacteria; phylum Chloroflexota; class Anaerolineae; order Anaerolineales; family Anaerolineaceae; genus CALMHE01. The sequence goes on from JAGVUS010000439.1 coordinate 5,537, forward strand.
GCCCGCCCAGGATGGGTGTAAAGGTATCGGGGAACCACGTGAGCATGCGGCGGGCGGAAAAGACCCGTCCCTGCACATCCGGCGCCACTTTGGATTGCAGGATTGCCTGGCTGGTGGCAATCCCGATATTGGAACCCAACCCGGCAAGCAGGATGGCGGGAATCCACACTTGCAGGCTGGTTCCCAAGCCAAAAATGACGTTGCCAAACACGCAATACCCGATCCAGCCCAGCAGTGCACCATGAATGCGCCGCCGGGGACCACCCCAGGCACTCATCAGCAGGGATCCCACCGTCCAGGAAATTGCCCCGGCTGTTTCCGCCGCTCCCAGGATGATGCTGCTGTTATCCGTCCGCAGCAGGATCATGGGAACATGCACACTGTTGGGAAACCCCAAAAAGAGATTGGCAACAAACAACATGATCACATACCCCCACAAACTGGGACGCTGGAAGATGTACTTGAAACCAAAACCGGCTTCCTGGAGCAGGCTCCCCCGGCTCTGCCTGCCCTCCTCGGTTTGCCGGGGCGGCGGGATGTGCACCAGCATCAACACGCCAATGGCGAGCACAAACGTGATGACATCAATCCACAGGATGCCATTCAGACCAATAAGGGGAAGCAGGGCACCCGCCAGCAGCGGAGCCACCACCCCCGGTCCAGCCTGGACAAAGGACATCATCCCGTTAGCCCTGCCATACTGCTCCTTGGGCACCATGGTGGTGATGGCGGCGGAATAGGCGGGCCACTGGAACGCATTCCCCAGCCCAATAATGGCATTCACAAGATAAAAATGCCAGATTTCCAGGTTGCCGGTGGTGAGCAGAAACAGGATGGCAAGCGTCCCCAGCCCGGCAGCCAGGTCGCTGACCGCCATCATCAGCTTGCGGTTGTAACGGTCCACCATCACGCCTGCCAGCGGAATGATCAACAGGTAGGGCAGGGTAAACGCGGTCTGCATGATACCAAGCGAAGTGGCGCTGCTGGTCTGCTGGAAAACCCAAACGGACAGAGCAAAACCGGTCATGCTGGAGGCAAGAATGGAAACCGCCTGACCGAGTAAAACAATGGTCAAGCCAAACATGCCCGAAGGGCGCCTGGCGGGGGGATGGATCGTGGACATGGGGACGAAGGGTATTATAAACGAGGTTTGCGGTCCGGGATGGGTTGAATGTGGATTCGTCCATCCGCCCCAAGCGTATTTCCGGGCGGCGCGGGTTGAGCCTTGTCTGCCATACCCTGCCAGCCGAACAACCCCCGTGAACATTGGACAAATGGATGGGGAGCCGTGCTTTTCTTGTCCATTTCCGTATAATTAAAGGAAAGAAATACAGCAATGGAAAAGGATTGCATGAAACACTTCATCAA